>JALSJH010000058.1 GCA_026989455.1 Chromatiales bacterium
ATATAAAGTGGTTGGTGTACTAGTAGTGGCTGCACTATTTCCCCTGTTGTCTGGCTGTGGTGGTGATAACCCGACATCATCCAGTGAGTCTGAGCCTGAGCGTGTCGAAAAAATAGTCGCCCGAGAGAGCAACAGCAACTGCCTTGCCCCGGTGGATGCTATCGATACCGCGACACTGCTCTCCACTAGCGGCTGTTTTACAGATGTTGCTAACCAGGTAATGGCCGATGGGGTGATCCCCTACACTGTAAACAGTGTGCTCTGGTCGGATGGTGAGAGTAAAGGGCGTTATTTTGCAATCCCTGATGGTAGCTCAATCAGCATAACCCTCGATGAATCTTCGATTGTCGATGGCAATGGCATAAAAAATGGTGATTTCATCTTTCCGGTGGGCTCAGTCGTCATCAAGCACTTCTACAGTGGTAGCCGAATTGTTGAGACTCGCTTTCTGATGAACCATGCCAATGATGGCTGGGGCGGTTACGCCTATCAGTGGAATGAGGCGCAGAGCGAGGGCACTCTGCTCGCCAGTTCAAATAGCATCACCACACCTGTCAGCCACTACTTTCCGAGTCGCGAAGAGTGTATGGAGTGCCATACGGATGGGGCAGATGTGCTGCTGGGGCCAGATACCCTGCAACTTAACTACCCCCTTTACTATACGGATGGCACAGAAGAGAACTACCTCGAAGCGTTGGCTCGATTGAATTATCTCTCACTACCCTTGCTGGCGGATTATAGGGTGGATCGCCTCTATGCTATTGACGATAGCAGCGCCTCATTGGAGCAGCGAGCCAGAAGCTACCTTCACAGTAACTGCTCGGGCTGCCATCGTACCGGTGCTCCGCAAGGCGGTTTTGATCTGCGTTATACCTCATCATTTACAAGCAATGTTTGTGGTGTTGCGGCAACGGAGCCTACTAGCCCCAGCGGAGGGTTGTTGATCGACCCCGGCAATGCCGATAACGCGACTATTCAGCAGCGGCTCGCCTCTATGGGCAGTATTAAAATGCCCCCCATCGGACGGGAGCAGACCGACCCCGTAGCGGTTCAGGTGATGGGCGATTGGATCAACAGCATGCAGGCCTGCGACTAACCCAGTAATTTTTTCAATTCCGGCACACATGAGCCACAATTTGTGCCGGCATTTAGACACTTGCCAATCTCTTCCGCACTTTTCAGTCCATGTTTTTGGATCGCCTCTCGAATACTGTTTTCACCCACATTGAAACAGGCGCAGACCACGCGCCCGGTATCAATCTGGCCTAATGGTGGCTTTCCGGTGAGTAGCGCCCGGCGCTCATCATCACCCAGCGCCTCTTTTTCAAAAAGTGAGGCGAGCCAGCTGCGGGGTGGCAGTGCTTTATCCGGGGCGATAAAGATGCAGCTCTCCACTTGATCCCCGATCATGCGAATACCTCGATAGCTGTTGGCACCGTTATCCAGCAGTTCGACCCAGTTGACATCGTCATTTGAGGTGCACAGGTAACTTCTCGCCCATGCGGGGAGGTCTTGGGAGAGCTGCTCACCCGCCACTTCATATCGGTAGTGGTTGTTGCCGGTTGCCCTTGCCCAGTAACAGACCCCTTCAAGCTTTAATGCCCGGCGGGAGAGGATAAAGCCGTGCCAAGCGGTTTGGTAAGGCTTAAGCTGCACCGGTGTGTGTTTGAACTCAGGTTGTCCTGAAAGCGGGTCTACCGCAGGATTGACGACCGCAGAGACCTTGCCTCTGCTGGAAAACTGTTCACTCCAGTGCATTGGTGCAAACAACTCGCCACGGCGTTGGCCGCTGTCGAGGCGCACTCGCCCGATCATCTCACCCCAGCGGCTGGCAATTGTCGCTAACTCACCCTCATTGATAGAGCGCGCCACGGCATCATCGGGATGAATGGCAATATAGGGTTCGGGGCTATGCTCAGACAACCGCGCCGCCTTTCCGGTGCGGGTCATGGTGTGCCACTGGTCACGTACCCGCCCAGTATTCAGAATGTAGGGGAACTCATCACAGGGGGCATGTGCGGGTAACCGAGGGGTAATGGCTTGGAACTGTGCCTTGCCGGATGGCGTAAAAAAGTGGCCATCGCCAAACATGCGGGCACTTCCCGCAGGGTGTTGTTGATTCACCGGCCACTGGATGGGTGAGAGCTGCTGGTAACTCTGTTGAGTTTGATTGCTCAGAGCTGAAAGGTCCAAGTCTCGCTCACCACCATTGTGATACCCGGAGAGGGCGGCGTGCTCGTTAAATATTTGGTAAGGGTGTTGGTAATTAAAGCCGTCGTGATAACCCATGCGCTTGGCGACCTCAGAGAGGATCCACCAATCCGCCTTCGCTTCACCGGCTGCTGGCTGAAAAGCTCTCTGACGGGAGATACGTCGTTCGGAGTTGGTCACAGTGCCACTCTTCTCCCCCCAGCCTTGTGCGGGCAATAAAATGTTGGCACGTAGGGTGGTGTCGGTCTGTTTAACGCAATCAGAGACCACAACCAGTTCACACTGCTTAATCGCTTCGGCAACATGATCGGCATTGGGCATGCTGGCTGCGGGGTTGGTGGCCATAATCCACACGGCCTTGATCTTTCCTTTGGCAATATCATCAAACATATCGATCGCTTTGCGACCGCTTTGTTCAGGAATTGTCGGTGAGTCCCAGAAGGTTTTCACTAAAGTGCGGTGTGTCGGATTCTCAATATCCATATGAGCGGCCAACATGTTGGCTAAACCACCCACCTCACGTCCACCCATGGCGTTGGGTTGGCCAGTAAAGGAGAAGGGGCCCATGCCGGGGCGGCCGATGCGCCCAGTGGCTAGATGGCAGTTGATAATGGCATTTACCTTGTCTGCGCCACTGGTCGATTGATTAATACCCTGAGAGTAGACGGTAACCACCCGCTCTGTACGGGAGAAGAGCCGGTAAAACTCGCCAACCGCACCCGCCTCTAAGCCACAGCGCAGTGCCACAGCATCCACTGTTGGGGCTGTCTCCTCTGCGGTTTGGAGTGCTGCTTCAAACCCCTCGGTGTAGGCATTCAAATAACTGTGGTTTATTTCACCATCCTGCTGTAGATAGTTCAGTAAGCCATTAAAGAGCAGCGCATCAGTACCGGAGCGTAGGGGCAGGTGAAGGTCGGCAATGTCGCAGCTGGAAGTCTCTCTAGGGTCGATGACCACCACCATCAGGTCGGGGTTGCTCTGTTTGGCGCGGTTGATGCGTTGAAACAGTACCGGATGACACCAGGCCGCATTGGTGCCGGTGAGTACAATCAGTTTGGCTCGTTTCAGATCTTCATAGCAGCAAGGCACAGTGTCTGACCCAAAGGCGCGTTTATGGCCTGATACCGAAGAGGACATACAGAGTCGAGAGTTAGTATCGATATTTGCGGTGCCGATATAACCTTTGATCAGCTTATTGGCAACATAGTAATCCTCGGTCAAGAGCTGTCCTGAGACATAAAAAGCGACCGCATCAGGGCCATGCTGTTCAATGGTCGCTAAAAACCTCTCCGCAACCTGATCAAGCGCCTGATCCCAGCTTACGCATCTCCCCTCAACTTCGGGATGGAGTAGTCGCCCCTCTAACCCCAGGGTTTCACCCAGTGCCGCCCCCTTGGAGCAGAGCTTGCCAAAATTGGCCGGATGAAGTGGATCCCCCTTAACGGCATAGCGACCGTCTATATTTTCGGTGACCAGCACCCCGCAGCCAACACCACAGTAGGGGCAGGTTGTTTTTGTTGTTTTGGACATTGTTGTCGCCTTTTACAGTCAGATAAATGTTGTTGAGCAAATTTTGCGCCATATTCGCACAGTAATGGCACAGAGCATTTCGTTTGTAACTTGATCGCTACTTTCCACACCATTTTGGTGCGATATTGCCGGCGCATGCCTATATTAGGTGCAGCTAATACTTCTTTTTTGGGCGTAAAGTCGCTCCAAATAAAACAATCTACCCTTGAGGTCATTAATATAGTGGTTGCAGGCTATAGAAGAGTCTGCTTATACTGCATCAGCGCACTTTTAACTGTGGTGAGTGTTTGGCTTCTAAGGAGACTATCCGAGCCAAAAGCAAGTGAAGCAGTTTGCTGCAACCTGTTGTAATCCGATGATGATCTAATTATCGTTAATAAGCTGTTAATTTTTTGTTGTATTTGTGTTTAACTGAACAGGCAAAATTATTTTCTTTACAGGAGAGAGCACGTGAGTTCATTATTTGAGCGTTTGGGTGGTAATGCAGCTGTTGATGCAGCGGTAGATATTTTTTACGCTAAGGTATTAGCAGATGATCGTATTAACCAGTTTTTCACAACGGTTGATATGGATGCGCAAGCGGCTAAGCAAAAAGCCTTTTTAACCATGGCTTTTGGTGGCCCGAACAGCTACACCGGCCTGGACATGCGTGAAGGGCATAAGCATATGAACCTGAACGAAGGTCACTTTACTGCGGTGGTTGAAAACTTAGCCGCTACACTGAAAGAGCTGGGTGTTTCTGATGCCGATATTGCCGAAGTTGCTGAAGTTGCCAATAGCGTAAAGGATGATGTGCTTAACCGCTAAGGGCCGTTACCACTGATAATAACGCCCCCACACATGCTGTGTTGGGGCGTTTTTTATTGCAAAATATTACTGGTTTCTATATTGATTAAGGGGTTAAAGTCTCCTTAAGGAAGCTCTGACCAAGTCATGAATGTTTTATGCTGGCTAAAATCGCCCTCATTTATCCCGAAAATAACACCAATAGAGCGACTATTACTGCGCATTTCGGAACAAATGAGAACAATTTTCGCTTAGCCTAAATTCATCCAGACTTAATCAGAGATTCCTTAAGATGAAAATATTTTTTACCGCCAAGGTGGGCGATAGTGTCAAAATTATTCAGAATCTTTGAGAAGCTCGCGGGTGAGCGGCGAGGCCGGGTGCGTCATGTTGAAATTCTGATTGCAACGGTGGCGGCGTTAATTGCACTGCTCACGGTGGGGTGGATCAGCCGTTCGGTTGCAGGGGATCAGGCTGGCCTCTATTTAATGGCCTCAATGGGTGCGTCGGCAGTGTTGATCTTTGCGGTTCCGGGCACTCAGATGGCGAGGCCATGGGCCTTCTGTTGCGGGCACTTTGTCTCGGCCTTTGTGGGTGTCAGTTGTAGTTTGTTGATAGGGGATCTGGTTTTAGCGGCAGCACTAGCGGTCTCGATCTCGATCTTTTTGATGAGTTACTTGCGTTGTCTACATCCACCAGGGGGAGCGGCGGCGATGATTCCTATTGTTAGTGGCGAGTCAGTTACTGCCATGGGCTACAGTTTTCTGCTTATTCCTGTTGGCGCTAATGTGCTGGTGATGTTGCTGTTTTCGCTGGCCTACTTTCGCTGGATGGCGCAGCGGGAGAAGCGGTTTATGGCGCAGCGATCCAAATAGACAGCAAAAGATGAGTGCGCTGAGTAGTCACGCAGTTTTAACCACTCCCCAGTTGCAGTATAAACATCTCCACCACCAGCAGACTGCTCAAGAAGATGGAGAATAGGCTAAGGTAGAGCTGCTTGTACTGGCTGTCATACTCTTTTTCGAGGGCGCTGCTGAGTTGTTTCATGAGAGAGTGGAGCTGCTTGAAGCTAAGGCCGATGGCATCACTGGCAATGGCAAAATAGTGATCAGGTTTGATCACTATTTTTTTCGCAGTCATGAATTCCCGCTCAAGGGTGCTCAGAAACAGTGCGATACTTTTTTGGCACTGGGTGAAATCCAGCATATTTTTATCGATTCTCTTATTTTTTAAAATGGTAATGGTCTCACTACATACCAGCGTGGCCTTGTGATGTAGGTAGTTCAGTTTACTGCGGTGCTGTGTGCTGAGCCGCGCCTGAGTTGCAGCTCCAGTGCCAATTCCCCTCGCCTGTCCTAGCACTTCGGTAACAAAGGGGAGTATGTTGATACCGATTGCTAGCAGCCCATGTAACTGCTTATCATCGCTGTTATCCAGCTTGCACTGGCTGCCGGTATCACTAATCAGATCAAGTAGTTTTGAAATAACTTCGGTGTGCAGGGTGAAGCTCTCAGGGGCAGTGAGTGATGAGAGATTTTCAGTTATTTTATGCCAACCGGTTTTCACCTCAAGATAAGCGGGTGAGCTTGAAAACTCAGGATAATCGCTGCTTATTTTTTGTAGCTGCTGGTCTATTTTTTTTTGATGCATCTGGCATTTTTCTTTGAAGGCCGAGTTGCCTTGTAGTAGCGCATTGCTCATGCCGCGATGCTGGGGAATGCTCTCCAGTAGCTGGAAAAGCTGACGGATGATCAGCAGGCCTGCCTGCCGTTGAGCTGAAAAACGTCGCTGAACCACCACAGCGCGCAACCAAGCGACTGAGATAAAAAACAAGACGATTGAGAGCAGAGTAAGCGTCAGCATGATGGCTTCTCTTGTGAACGGGATAACTTGACTAGATAACCGGCTGTTTCGGATGCCTCCTGGATCACCTCGGTGGTCTGTTGTGCCATCTGATTTATTTTTTCGATATTGATGGAGATTTCGCTACTGCTGCTATTCTGTTCATGAATGGCCAGGCTGATATTTTCCATCGCTGCAACGGTGGATTTTGCCCCTTGTTTAATCGACTGGAGGGCGTTATGGGTTGAATCAGATAGCCCAACGCTGTTATTGATTGCGCTGATAATTTGCTCCATGCCGTTGCTGACATCCTGCACATCTTGTTGAATGGCAGATATTTGCTGATTAACTTTGGAGGCGGCCTCTTGGGAACGCTGTGCCAACTGTCTTACCTCATCAGAAACCACAGAGAAGCCACGGCCATGTTCACCTGCGCGAGCCGCTTCAATCGCTGCATTCAGTGCCAGTAGATTAGTCTGGTTTGCAATGTCATTGATGGTGTCGATAATGGAGCTGATCTCTTGCGAACGAGATAATAGGCCATTGATCTGCTCGGTTGAGTGATTAATTGAGTCGGAGGCACTCTTAATTTCTGCCGCCATCGTTTCAACAACTTCATCACCTTCGGAGGCGTAGGTGTCCAACATTTTTGAGGTGCTATCCGCCTCATCAGCAAGCCCGGAAACGATGTCGATATTACCGCTTAACTGCTCCATTTCAGTCAAAATGCTGGCTACCGAGTTCTGTTGAACTGTCATCATCTCGGTTGAGTGCTCGTTCATTTTTGCCAAATCACGAGCAGCACTGTGCAGCTCTTCATTGGCACTTTTACTCTTCTCGTCTAAGCGCTCAACCGCAACCCGCTGTTGATGAAATGCACTAAATATAGGGTTAAACTCATTCTCTTTATAGCAAGCGCTCTCCCCCTTCGCTAGACGGCGGATCGTCTGTTGCTGATAGTGGTGATAAGCAAAGATCAGGTAGAGAGTGATGCCGAGGGTTACGACCACCAGCAGTGTCAGGTCAAATTGCAGATCTGGGTCAACTGTTGGGATCAGGTAGAGCAGCACGGAGGCTAAGGGGAGTACGGTAAGTGATACGATGAAAATCAGTTTTTGGCGCAGAGAGAGCCGCTCAAACAGAGCGGTGACGGGTCTGAATAGTTGGTCCATTCTGCTACTCCTTGTTTTCCCAGTCCACCAGGTAGCTCAGAATAACCTATATTGAGAACTATTATTCAGTGCCATCTAAGGAAACCCTGATCAAGTCATGAATGTTTTATGCTGGCTGAAATCGCCCTCATTTATCCCGAAAACCACACCAATAGAGCGACTATTGCTGCGTATTTCGGAACAAATGAGAACAATTTCCTCTCAGCCTAAATTCATCCAGACTTAATCAGAGGTTCCCTAACGGATAGCGATCCAAACTTACAGAGCTTTAACGATTTTTTCATAAATGATTTTGAGTGGTAAAGCTGAGTTAAGCCCTGTTTTCTCAAGGAAGCAGGTCAGCTCTGAATGAATTTGTGTTGGTTGACTACTCCTCTACAAGCTCACGGGCATACTCCTCTAGAGTATTTAGTATGGCTTTTTCGTTGTCACCGCACTCAGGGGCAGCACGCTGCTCATTTAGCTCTGCCAGATAACTGGGCAGATCCAGACGACTCAGGCGGAATCTCTGCCAGCGTGCTTGCTCCTCTTCAGTTAGCGTCTCTGGGTAGTTGCGGGCACGCATTCGAAACAGCATTTCAGGCAGGCGGCTGTCATCAAAAGGGGGTTCATAACCCACCCACTCTTGCGGTCTCATGGTGTGTATTTGTGCCATGCGAGATTTATCATCCGGGCTGAAAAAACCACCACCGTAGAGCATTTGATCCGGGTCAGTCCGTTTTTCGAACTGGCTCTCCGAGAGTACCTGTTGCACCTTTTTCGCAATCCCTTTCGCCCCCTGTAAAGTAGCGAGGTTCTGGCGGCATAAGTTAAGGTCGATGCCATATTTTTTGGCTGCCTTGCCATCTAGGGACATAAAGGGCGCAATCACCGGGCACTTGTTGATGTGTACTGTTTTTAGCGGGATACGCTCAACCCCTTCGGGTAACTCATCGCTGCGGGTAAAGAGGCGCTGATGGATCTTTTTTGCACTGAGGTTGATTAAATCAGCGGGGTCAACACTCAGATCGTAAACCACTACACCATTCTTGTTGGTGGGGTGTTCAGCAATCGGTACCACAATGGCCATGTTTCCCTTCTCTACCGGGTACATACCTGAGACATGAATCACCGGTTTCTGCTCACCTAGATCAAGCAGTTTACTGAGCTTACGCTTGTTACGGTTGTTGTAAACGTACTCGAACAGTTTCGGTTGCTTCTCTTTAATCAGCTTGGCCATGGCGATGGTGGCGTAGACATCAGAGAGCGCATCGTGAGCCGATTCGTGCGCAATGCCATTTGCCGTGGTGAGGTCTTCCAGCCGAACCGAGGGACGACCCTCTTCGGTGGTGGGCCACTCAATGCCCTCCGGGCGCAGCGCTCGGGTCATTCGCACCACATCTAAAAGGTCCCAGCGACTACAGCCGTTTTGCCACTCCCGTGCATAGGGGTCCATTAGGTTGCGGTAGAGTGTGTAGCGGGTAAACTCATCATCAAAACGCAGGTTGTTATAACCCAGCACGCAGGTATTTGGCTCGCTGAACTGCTCATTGATCTGGCGGATAAACTCCACCTCGGGCAGCCCCGCTTCAAGTGCCATTGGCGGTGTGATGCCGGTAATTAAACAAGAGGTGGGGCTGGGGAAAAAATCATTGGCAGGTTTGCAGTAGATCATCAACGGCTCGCCAATAATATTGAGATCTTCATCGGTACGCACACCACCAAATTGTGCTAGACGGTCACTCATCGGGTTCAGGCCAAAAGATTCGTAGTCGTACCAGTAAAATGTTTTTTGCTTCATGATGATCTGTCTTATGTTTAATGTGTGATTAGGGGTGGTTTTGAGGTGCCGTGTGACGATTATTACTCTCTGTTCCTAAAGCCCAAGCGCTGGCTGTTGGGGTCTGCCGGGCGAATGGCGACCTCGCAGCTAATCTGACAGCAGTGGGTACCATCGGTTCGATAAAAGCCGTATTCGAAGCGGGGGGTGTGACTCCCCTTCTCAGTCAGTATGGTTTTGATCTGCTGGTGCAGCTCATCAGGAAAATCAAATTGCAAAACCAGATCTTCACTGCCTGGACGTAAGAAATCCAGCTGTAGCCGCTTTGTCCACACCGTGTAATCAGGGAAACGCTGGGCACAAGCCAGTGCCGCTATCGGGTCTGCCAGCGAGGCCATCGCACCACCAAACAGCGTACCGCCGGGGTTAAGGTTTTGTGGCTCCAGTGGCAGTAAAATACGCACCTGCCGCCACTGCTCATCCAGCGCCAGTACTTTTATATTCATCGATTTAAACGGTGGATAGTTTTCCAGGCGCTGTGCGGCGTGTTGTGACACGATGAATTCCCGATTATTGATTGATCAGGTTATGATAGCAGCTCCTGATAAGCCATGTAATAGACGATGCCACACACCACGGTTGCCATTATCGCCAGTAATCCCACACGCCAAGCAGAGGCTGATAGGCTGGCTAAGTGCTTGGCGCTGCCCTGTGGTGAGTCGCCACAATTTAATTTAGAGTTTACCGATGAGCGGTTGCAGCTCTGCCTTAATACCCCGGGTGCGCCGGGTCCTGTTTATGTTGACTTTGTGGGGGGCAAAGCGGCGCATCGCCGTCAATTTGGTGGTGGGCGTAACCAGCCTATGGCGAGGGCTTTAGGGTTAAAGCCGGGAGTTAATCCACATATTTTTGATGCTACAGCGGGGTTGGGGCGGGATAGTTTTGTCTTTGCCACTCTGGGTTGTCAGGTGACCATGTTAGAGCAGAATCCCATCATCGCCGCGCTGCTTGAGGATGGTTTGCAGCGAGGGCAGAGTAGCCTTGCAGAAATTTGCTTGCGAATGACACTGATTAATGCGGATAGCACAGAGTATTTACGGCAGTGTAGTGAAAAGCCGGATGTGATCTATCTTGATCCCATGTATCCCCACCGGGAGAAATCGGCTTTGGTGAAGAAAGAGATGCGCCTGTTTCAGCTTCTGCTTGGTGAGCCTGCTGATAGTGGTGATCTGTTGGCAGCGGCTCTCAACTGTGCCCGCAAGCGTGTGGTAGTCAAGCGGCCCAAGGGGGCAAAGCTGATATCGAAGCGCTCGCCGACTATGAGCATCAGCAGTAAAAATACCCGCTATGATGTTTATGTTATTGCGGCGATGCACACAAAATAGC
>JALSJH010000059.1 GCA_026989455.1 Chromatiales bacterium
TTACCTACGCACCATGCTCAAGCAACTGCCCTACGCCACCACAGTGGAAGAGATGGAGGCACTGCTGCCGTGGAATATGAAAAAAGAGTGCGTAGAGAAACTGGTACGCTGATTAATTAGCGCTTACTTTTAAAGTCATCAAAAGTGATAAACTCCCAGAATATGTACAAGGGACTTCCACCCTATAAAATCATGCCCATGCTGGGCACACACAAGGCGCTTGTTCGGACGCAAACTACGCTGCGCTTCGTTTGCGCCGCACAGCTTTGTCGTTATGTGTAAAAGGGCAGGGGGCATATCTTAACATTATGGCCCAATTTCTCTGAAATTACTCGTCGGTAGAGTCTTCCTCTAGCCCTTGCAGAGTAGGGAATTAGAGATGTTGCTCATTTCCTGCTTGATTCTTATCAAAAACAAACCTATACTTTCTCCCGTAATGGGAGGGCGGTATAAGGCTATGCGAGTTATTGCGAAAAGTACAATAAAAAAATTCTGGAGAAAGTCAATTTACAGTGATTCGCGTGGTGCACTTGAGAGTTGGTACGAGGAAACAGTAAAATCAAATTGGTTATCACCACAAGCGGTGAAAGATCAATATGGTAATGCGAGCATCTGTGGAAATAATCGTGTTGTTTTTAATATTAGTGGTAATAAATATCGTTTAGTTGTTGAGATTCAATATCAGGCAGGAATTGTGTGGGTAAAATTTATTGGTACTCATGCTCAATACGATAAGATTAACGTCGAGGATGTCAATGAATATTAAACCAATCAGGAATGAAGAAGATTTACAAGAATCTTTTCGTCACCTGGAATCTATATTTCAAGCAGAAAATGGGGCTCCAGAATCTGATGAAATGGAAATTCTTGTTACATTAATTGAGGCCTATGAAAATAAACATTATTCGATTAGTCCGCCTGATCCTATTGAAGCCATTAAATTTAGAATGGATCAACAGGGACTAAAAGCTAGAGATCTAGAAGCTTTTATTGGTGGCAGTGGAAGAGTTTCTGAGGTATTGAATCGTAAACGTCCTCTAAGTTTGCGAATGATAAAACGCTTACATAATGGTTTGAAAATTCCCTACGAAAGTTTGTTAGCTGATGTTGTCTAAATTTGTAAATCGTAGAGGAAATTATGCAGAAACACATAACGAATAAGATTATATCGCGCGAAGCCGCGATATGAATCGGTTTGTTGGACAAGCCCGGGGAGTCCTGCGCTCATGATCAGTGCAGGTGACGGCACTCAGATCTTCACCGCAAATCTTGCAGGTGGTTGCAGATGTCACCGTGACACTTTCGTTAACACGGGTATTTCCCGCCACCTTCCCATTCTCGTGCTTGCCTTTGCCATGTTGGCCCGAGTGACCGAGAGCGGTTTCATCCTTTTCCGTTTGAGAGGACGGTATGCTTGAGTTCTTGTTGTTTTTCTTGGTGGAGGGTTCGAGAAAAGTAGCCAAGATCAGCTCAATGATCATCATCATGCTGTTCATGAGCAACTTAACCTCACCGGTCACTTTGCCGTCATCGCACAACCGGCGGAAGTCAGCTCTTAGCTTGGCTACTTCATTTCGAACTCTGTTTTTATCTGCAATGGCCATAGGGTATTAACAGGGTGTTGGGTAATGAAGCCTATTATGCCCCCTGTTTTTATGGGCTCACTGGGTGGCGTATCAGGCGAGAATAGGATTCGATGAATCAAATCAGCATCATGAAGTGGAGATAAGGCGTGAGTGGCTGCCTTACTTGGAATGAGGGCGGGTTATTTTGAAAGGCAGGTGCTTCGCTATTTTAACCCCCCAAAACGTGTCAAGAAAATTATCAACTTTTTTATGGAGGTGAGCAGTTACGTAATTTCATTAAATAAGACTTCCAAATTATTTTAGTGATGTGATGCAATAAAATCACCATGAAGGAAATGGCGATGCCAGATGCTAATATAACCACACTATCAAAAAGGCCACTTGAAATCAAAAACCAGCCTTCTTACGGCAAACTTAATCAAAGCAGCGCCTGATTCCGTCGAAATGCTTGGTCTAGCTTCCTGATTGCCGGGTGACGTCAACGTAGAGCGTGATGCGCTGTCCCGGTTGTAGATATTTTTGGGTGTTGAGGCTGTTCCAGCGTTTTAAGTCGGCCACGGTGACGCTGAATTTTTGTGCGATCCGCGAGAGGGAGTCCCCTTGGCGGACTCGGTATTTTATGTTTTGTAAGGGAGTACTGGGCCCGTTGTTGAACTGTTTTGTCAGCGGTGGTTTGCTACTCCAGATGACCAGCTGTTGACCTGGTTTTAAGGGGTCTCTTGGTGCCATGGCGTTCCACTTTGCCAGCTCCTTGACTCCAACTTTATGTTTTCTTGAAAGATCCCATAACGTATCTCCCCCTTTTACGGTATGAGTGATTTTATGGCCATCCCGCTTGCGTTGCTGAATGGTTTTTTTGCGACTTTCAGCCGTTTGTCGGTAACTGTTTAGGCTGCGCGTTGCGGTGGGCACTAGAAGGTGTTTTCCGGCACGAATCATGCTGCCACTGATCTTGTTGCTCTCTTTTAATAAATCGACACTGGTTTGATATTTTTTGGCGATCAACAGCAGGCTCTCTCCCGGCTGAATGACATGGCGTACCCATTTGACGCGTCTGTTTTCGGGTAGTTGCGCTAAAGCCTGGGTGAATGTTTCAGCATTCTCTTTGGGTAGTAGTAGGTAGTGTGGGCCATCGGGGTCTGTTGCCCAGCGGTTGAAGCCTGGGTTGAGGTTGTAGAGGTGATCGGTGCTGAGTTCGGCCAGTTCGGCGGCGAGGGCAAGATCAATTTGGCCGCCGGTTTCGACTTTTTCAAAGTAGTGCTCATCCGGAATGGGGGTGAATTTGACATTGAAAGTCTCTGGCTTGGCGACAAGGTTGCTCAGTGCCAGCAGTTTTGGAACATAGCCCTTGGTCTCTTTGGGTAGGTCTAAGTTCCAGTAGTCAGTGGGTTTTCCACGGCTCTTGTTTTTTCGAATGGCGCGTGAAACGGTGCCTGAGCCTGAGTTATAGGCGGCGAGGGCGAGCAGCCAATCACCATCAAAGGTTTTATGTAGCCGTTGCAGGTAGGTGAGTGCCGCTTTGGTGGATGCGTAAACATCGCGTCGACCGTCATACCACCAGTTTTGTTTTAGTCCAAAGTACTCCCCGGTGCTGGGTATGAATTGCCAGATACCTGCGGCACGCCCGTGGGAGTAGGCGAAGGGAAGGAAGGCGCTTTCTACAATGGGCAGCAGGGCGATTTCGCTGGGCATACCACGCGCCTCGACCTCTTCGAGAATAAAGTGCAGGTAGGGGTGTGCACGCTCAGTAACCCGTAGTAGATAGCCCGGATGTTTTGCATACCACGCTTGGTCAGCCTTTACACCGGGGTGGTCGTTGTCGGGTAGTCCATAGTTTTGGCGCAAGCGGTGCCAAAGGTCGGTGGGTTCGGTGGCGGCAGGTGCCTGCTCTACGATGGCTTCGTCTGGTGTGGTGGGTGGGGTGAGCTGGCTCTGCTCTACGTCAGCCACATCGGGAATCAGAGGTTCCAGTGGCTCACGTAGCGCCTCACTTCCCTGTTGTCTGTTGATGTAGTGAATGGATTCAATGTTGCTCTCTTCGGGTTGCTCGGTTTGAGCTGTCTCTTCGATGGGGTTCAGGGGGGTGTCGCTCACTTTTTCAGGCTGTGTTACGCACCCATTGAGTAGTAGCAGAGTACTGAAAAGGGCGAGTAATTTGAACGAATTGTTATTTGTGATCTGTGGCAAGGCGCTATTCCATCAATATGAATCGGGGGTGTTGTGTTCAGTCTAAATCGTCTTTCCATTTGCGTACAGTGGCAAATACGTCGACTGGGTTGCTTAGCACACTTTTACTGTAGTTTGATGCGGCTTTAATCAGTGCTGGGTTGTCCCAGCGGAGAAAAGGGTTGGTCTGCTTTTCAACGCTTAGCAGGCTGGGTACGGTGGCTTTTTTTTCAGCGCGGAGCTGCTGTACTTGCTGCTGTCGCTGGGTGATGGCATCATTTTTTGGTTCGGCAACCCGTGCAAAGGCAAGATTGGCGAGGGTGTATTCATGGGCGCAATAGATCAGCGTTTTTTCGGGTAAGGCTCGAATGGTCTCCATCGCATGTTGCATCTGTGCGGCGCTGCCTTCAAACAATCGCCCGCAACCCCCGGCAAACAGTGTGTCGCCGCAAAAAAGCAGCTGGTGACCGTAATAAATGACGTGCCCGGCGGTGTGGCCGGGGGTGTCAATGACTTGGAATTTAGCCTCTATTTCGCTGATTGTAATCTGCTCTCCCCCTTTTAGCGGGTGAGTGACTCCACGGATATTTTCGCGGGCCGGGCCATATACCGGGATCTCATAGTGTTGTGTAATGGCAGCAATGCCGCCGGTATGGTCACTGTGGTGGTGAGTGATCAAAATAGCCGCCGGGATTAAACCATGTGATTGGCAATAGGCGACCACACGCTCACCATCACCCGGATCTACAATGGCCACTTGTGAATGCTGCTGATTGCCAATTAACCAGATATAATTATCGTCAAAGGCGGTAATAGGGTAAACCGTGAGCATAAGGGTGCAAAGCTCTCTAATTAATTAAAGAGATGAATTTTACGCAATGTATAACGCAATCAGCAAGCTAAAGCACCAAAAGAGAAGCTACTCGCAGCGGCGTGATGCGCTGAATCACTGGTATTGTGGTTATACCGGGCAGCAATTTTTGGCACTGGCGCAGCCTCGTCTGGAGGCGCTGCTGGCGGATCTTTTTGGTTATTATCTGCTCCAGGTCGGTGAGTTGGGTAGTGTGGATCTGCTGGGTCAGAGCCGCATTAAACAGCGGGTTATCCTTGATGACAGTGGCAGAGTACACCCCCAACCTCATCCACTATTACCCTGTGAGGTTGATAAGCTCTCCATTGTAACCGACAGTGTCGATGTGGTGGTTTTGCCGCATACCCTTGAAATTCATGATAATGCTCATCAGATATTGCGTGAGGTGGATCGAATTCTGGTGCCTGAAGGGCATGTGTTGGTGATGGGGTTTAACCCTTATAGTCTTTGGGGGGGCACGATGTGGCTGCAAAAAAGTGTGGGCCGTTTACCGTGGCAGGGCCATTTTTTATCACCAGGGCGGGTGAAAGATTGGTTGAAGCTGCTGGGGTATGAGATCGAACATATGGAGAGCTATTTTTACCGCCCGGCGCTTCGCCACCCGGCATTGATGGATAAATTGATGTGGTTGGAGCGCTGGGGTGCTCGCTACTGGCCTATTTTGGGTGGAGGCTATATCCTTGTGGCGAGAAAGCAGGTATCAACATTGACCCCGATTCGTCCCCGCTGGCAGGTGCGCCGTCGTCTTGGATCGTTAGGGGTCGCCCAATCATCCATGCAAAGAGATCATGATAGTGAAGAGAGTTGAGTTATTTACTGATGGTGCCTGTAAAGGCAACCCTGGCCCTGGCGGGTGGGGGGCGCTGTTGCGATATGATGGCCATGAAAAGCCGCTGTATGGTGGCGAAAAGCTGACAACTAATAACCGCATGGAGTTGATGGCGGCCATTATGGGGCTGGAGAGCTTGAGTGAGGGGTGTGAGGTTTCACTGACTACCGATTCACAATATGTGAAAAAAGGCATTAGTGAGTGGATCATAAACTGGAAAAAACGCGGCTGGAAAACAGCCAGCAAGAAACCAGTAAAAAACGTCGATCTGTGGCAGCGCCTCGACGCGGCAGTGACGCGTCACCAAGTGGAGTGGCACTGGGTGCGCGGCCATACCGGTCATCGTGAAAATGAGATCGCCGATGAGCTGGCAAACAGGGGAATAGCTGAGCTCTCTTCTTCTTAGAATCAGGACTTAATTGTTATGCGCCAAATCATATTGGATACAGAGACTACCGGTATAGAGCCGAAGTCGGGTCATCGTATTATTGAAATCGGCTGTGTGGAGATGATTAACCGCCGTCTAACGGGGAATAATTACCACCAATATATACAGCCTGAGCGGGAAGTGCCGCAGGAGGCGATTGAAATTCATGGTATTACCAATGAATTTCTGGCAGACAAGCCGCTCTATGGGGCGATTGCTGATGACTTTCTTCAATTCATTAAAGGAGCGGAGTTAATCATCCACAACGCGGCATTTGATATTGGCTTTATTAACCATGAGTTCAAATTGCTGAACACTCAATTTACTGATATTCGTGACCACTGCGCGGTTGTTGACACCTTGGCAATGGCGCGCAAAAAACATCCAGGGCAGAGAAACAGTCTGGATGCTCTCTGTAAGCGCTACTTTATCGATAATACCAAGCGCGAGTTGCACGGTGCGCTGTTAGATTCGGAAATTCTCGCTGATGTCTATTTGGCGATGACCGGCGGGCAGCGCAATCTCTTGCTGGATAGCGGTGATGATAATGCCGGTGCGGTGGCCACCACTGATATCCAGCGTCTAAAGTCTGACCGGATACCGCTAAAAGTGATCACTGCGACGGCAAGTGAGCTTGAGGCCCATGATAAGCAGCTGCAATTGATCGATAAAAAAAGTGGTGGTCAGGCAATCTGGTTTCAATCAGCGGGGGATGGTGCCGATAGTAAGGTGGTTCACTGATTGAGGATGAAATAAGCATGAAACTGCCCGCTACACTGCCCGCCCGATTACGGGCGAGTGCCATTCACTTTGCGCTCAGCTTGGCTGTTTTTCTGGTACTGCTCAGTTTGATTGTCTACATCTGGTATCCCGGGGCGCTGTTTTGGGTTGACGGTGGGGTTAGCGGAGTGAAAATCCTGATCGCAGTTGACTTGGTTTTGGGGCCGCTGTTAACCCTGATTATTTACAATCCCACCAAAACCCGACGTCATATTGTGATGGACTTCATGCTGATAGCAGCCATCCAGGTGGCTGCTTTGGCTTGGGGTGTCAACACCATCTATGATCAAAAGCCACTGGCAGTGGTGTTTGATGGCAGTGCCTTTCAGATAGTGGATAAGGATTATCTGGAGAAACAGGCGATTGATATCACCGCTTTGAACAGCGAGGGCGCTCCGCTGCCGCTGATCTACTACTCCCGAAAACCTCAAACCACAGAAGAGAGTGTAGGGGCGATCACGCAGCTGTTTATTAACTCAATTCCCGAATGGGCTGTGGTGACACTTTTTGATCCGCTTGATCTTCACCTGGCGGCGCTGAAAGAAGCGTCTGATAAGACAAAACGCCGACATCGTGAAAATGAGTTAGTCATGGCACGCTACCGCTCACTTTTATCAGAAAAACAGTTAACTGAAGCGGATTCACTGTTATTGCCACTCAGTGGTCGTTTCGGTGACGGCTTGATGGTATTAGATCCATCGGGTGCGCTGCTGGGCAGTTTTCGGGTTGAGTGAGCTGTGGTTAATCAGAGCTTCCTTAATAAAATGCCAAAAATGAAAAACAGGATGCGTTAAGCGGCGTATCCTGCTACTGTTTGTGCCTCATTTTTTAGCTGAACTTATCAAAAAACCAGAGAATAAAGCATCCTAATGGATAATCGCGTCGAAAATTTGCACATCATCTCCGAAGTTCCTCTGATTCGCCCAGATCAGGTGAAAGCGATGTATCCGCTTACTCCGGAGAGCATTGATACGGTCATGCAAGGGCAACAGCAGATTCGCAACATTCTGGATGGAAAAGATAAACGTCTGTTTGTGGTGGTTGGCCCCTGTTCCATCCACGATGTTGAGCTGGCACTTGACTACGCCAAGCGGCTTAAAACATTGGCAGATGAGCTAAAAGAGAGCCTCTGTATTGTGATGCGGGTCTATTTTGAAAAACCTCGCACCAGCATCGGCTGGCAGGGGTTGATTAACGATCCTGATATGGATGGCAGTTGTGATATCGCCAAAGGGTTGTTGATGTCGCGAAAGCTGCTATTAAAAATTGCCGAGCTGGGGCTGCCTGCTGCCGGTGAGGCGCTGGATTTGATTACACCACAATATGTTCAGGATCTCTTCTCCTGGACAGCCATCGGCGCGCGCACCACAGAGTCACAAACCCACCGTAAAATGGCCAGTGGCTTCTCAGCACCTGTTGGGTTTAAAAATGGTACCAATGGTGATTATGACGTCGCCATCAACGCCATCATCTGTGCGGCTCATAAAAATGATTTTGTCAGCATTGACCCTTTGGGTCAGGTGGCGGTTATTCGTACCAAAGGCAACCCCTACACGCACATGGTGTTGCGTGGCGGAAGCGACGGCCCCAACTACGATGAAAAGCATATCTCAGCCTGTGAAAAGCAGCTGGCCCATGGCGGGTTGCCACTTAATATTATGGTGGATTGCAGCCATGCCAATGCGCAGAAAAACCACCTGAAGCAGCGGGCAGTATTGGATGATATTGCCCAGCAGATTATTGATGGTAACCAATCCATCAAAGGGGTGATGGTTGAAAGTAATATCAAGGCGGGTAATCAGCCCATTCCTGCAGATCATGGGCAGTTGGCGTATGGTGTATCGGTTACCGACAAGTGTATTGATTGGCAGATGACTGAAGATGCACTGCGAGAGCTGGCACAAAAAACCGCAGTAGCACTTAAGAGTCGAGGTTAAACCCCCTCAATCCTGCCTCCGTCTGATTCGATGAGCTAAAATCACTTGGTATGACAGGTGAGACACAAGGCGCTTTCGGCGTTTGAGATCCGTAAAAAACTTGGAATGAACTCACTGGTTGGCCCTGCCGATGGCACACCATGGGGGTCATGACAAGAGGCACACTCCACCTCATAGCCCTCCCCCGTATTGTACATGCGAATTTCGTTGGTATCACTCCGGCCATTTCCATTGATATCAAAAAAGCTTAATTTCCCAGCCTGAATGCCCGTAGGTATCCTAAAGTCGACGCCCGCGCCAAGGGTGGTGGGATATTCCACGCCGATGGGGTGGTCATTACGTAGATCAGTACTGATGAAAAAGGCTGAAAAATCGGCCATTCCCAGCGAAGGAAACATCGGTGGTGTGCCATGGCAGCGGTTGCAGTCTGAGGCGGTGCTACCAAACATAACCGCGTGGTTGCCACCGCTAGGGCCTGGCCCACTCCAGCTATCGAGAAAGGCCATATCAACACTGCTCTCCTGAGCGGGGTTATAACCACCCGAGCCGGGCATGTTGATCACCGAGTCTATGGCGATGGTGCCATCGTGACAAGAGAGGCAGGTTAACGAATTAGCCCCAGGGTCGGTGATAGTCTGGCCTAGGGTGGTGGGCATGTCGTAGAGTGTATAGGGATCCGACGGGCGGGTTCTGTTCCAAAGTGGTATCGCCCCCATCTGGCCGCTGGCTCCATGGGGGGTGTGGCAGTAGACACATACGGCATCATAGTCGTTGCGATAGGCGTTCATGAACCCTTCCATGTCTGAGTAGCGCTGGGTCAGGTTATGCCCGGTGTTGGCTACCGTGGTATGGTTGGGTGCCTTGGAGGCCGCACGCCAGCCATCAGCAGAGGCTACTGAAATCAATAGCAGAGTGCTGATTGTAACGAGCAGTACCAAAGAGCTACGGGTGAATCGCATACAACCTCCACGGCCAAGCGTAAATATTAATTAGTGTATTATAGTTGTTATTTTTTGGTTAATAAAGTTTATAAGTGAAGCGACCTTCTAGGTGAGAGACTATTGGTTGGGTGCGGTTACGATCGCTACTCTCTACTTGTATAGTGTCGACCAATCACGACAAACCTTTTGTTTTTTGTTGGATTGGGTGAGGGTTTTCTGCGATGGCCCCAAGAGTGGACGTTTTGGGTGGGTTGAAAATTACCGAAGAGCCGAAGATGGTGGATCCGTAAGCGCTATGAAAAAACTAATCGATAAATTTGATACGCCGATCCATCACGAGCAGATACGCGCCCTGTATCAGCAGTCACCCTTTGTGCTCTTCAGTGTGTTGGCAGTAACTTTCATCGTTGCCATCTTTTTTTGGGAGCAGGTTGATCACCAGCTGCTGATCTCCTGGGTGGTGGTCAATTTGTCACTCACTTTTGCTAGGGTAGTGCTGGTTAAATCTTTTCAACGTGTTAACCCACAGGGGTCCACGCTGGTGAAGTGGGGGTTGCTGTTCTCATTTTCATCGCTGCTTTCCGGGGTTATCTGGGGGCAGATCGCGGTTCTGTTTATGGATACGGGGGATTTGATCAATACCCTGTTTTCGGTGCTGGTAATTATTGGCATGGCATCGGGAAGCCAGGTTTCACTCTCCACTTTCTTGCCAGCCTACTTTGGTTTTGGTGTGCCAACGCTGCTGCCACTGGCGGTTGTTTTATTCAATCAGCCTGAAAACACCTTTGTATTGATTGGTTATATGGCGATGGTGTTCATCATCGCCAGTCTGGCCTTCTCGCTCATTATGAATCGCAATGTTTCGGAGTCGATACGGCTGCGATTCGAAAATCTGGATCTGCTGGAGAGCCTTGAACTGCAAAAAGATATTGCTGAAAAAGCCAATACAGATAAATCACGGTTCCTTGCGGCGACCAGCCATGACCTACGCCAACCGCTGCACGCCATGGACCTTTACCTGGGTGCCTTAAAAAATATACTGAGTGAACAGGAGCAGGTTGAGCTGTTAAATAAGGGGCTGCAATCCAGTGCCGCGCTGGGTGAACTATTGGCGGCGTTGATGGATGTATCACGTCTGGATGCGGGGGATGTGGTGGTTGATTTCAGCGTGGTTAACCTCGATAGCTTGTTGCAGACTATCTGTGATGAGTATCAGGAGAAGGCGAGTTGCCAGAAGATGGTGCTTGAGTTTAAGCCATCGAAGTTGCTAGTGGAGAGTGACGAGTTAATGTTGGGGCGGATGCTGCGTAATTTGGTTAATAATGCGTGTACCCATAGCGCCGGAACTCATATTTTACTTAAGGCTGAAAAGAGTGGAGAGCGAGTATGTCTTACGGTATTTGATAATGGTAAAGGTATCCCTAAGTCGCAACAGCAACAGGTGTTTTCCGAGTTTTATCAGTTGAATAATCCTGAGCGTGACAGAAATAAAGGGCTGGGTCTAGGGTTGGCTATTGTTAAGCGCCTTGCCACTCTTTTGCACCATGATCTGCAGCTGGAGAGTGCGGCAGGAGAGGGCTGCTCTTTTAAGTTGTGTTTGCCCTTTATCGGGGTGGCTGATAACGCGGTGATCGATGCGGTGGATACCACTAGCCTGGATGTCTCTGGGCTGTTTGTCATTCTTGTTGATGATGAAGCGGATATCAGAAATGCCATGCGCACCTTGTTGTTGCAATGGGGGTGTGAGTTGCTGGTGGCGGACAGTTTGCAATCATTGCAGCGGGAGCTGGCCGAAATTAACTATCCACAGCCCGATGTGTTGCTGTGTGACTATCGTCTGCGGGAGAATAAAAATGGTTTGGAGGTGGTTGTCGCCATGCGGCAATATTTTAATGAAGAACTTCCGGCGGTTATTATCAGTGGCGATACTGACAAAGCGATAGAGGCGGAGGCCCTGGAGCAGGGGTGTGATGTTTTACACAAGCCGATCCGCCCCGAGCTATTGCGTACAGCGATTTATAACCTTGCTAGGAAGTCTCTGATTAAGCCAGCATAAAGTATTCATGAGCTGTTCAGAGCTTCCCTAGATTATGAAGGACTGATACCTAAAAGTTCACGCGCTTTCAAGCCGGCCTGCATGCGATTATCTACCTTCAGCAAGCGCAGCAGTACCGTGATGTACTGCTTGATAGTACCTTCCGATAGATACATCTTTTCTGCAATGTCCTTGTTGCTTAGCCCTTCGGCAAGATGAGCGAGAATCTGCTTCTGTTTATCTGAAAGGTCAACGGTGTTGGCTTTATCCAGATTAATAGGCAGATAACGTACACCCAATAAAACCTGCTTCACCGCCAGTAAAATGGTATCCCCTGAGGATGATTTTGTGACATAACCGGCAGCACCTGCATCAATACAACTGCGAATGGTCTGGCTATTTTCATCGGCAGAAACAATCAGCAGGGGGGGGCTTTTTAGTTGTGAGCAGAGCTGTTTGATGCTGACCGCGCCTTGCATTCCCGGCATCCCTAAATCCATCATCAATAGACCGTAATCCGCGTGATGCAGGCGCTCTCTGACGCTATCCAGCGTATCAGCAAAATCAATAACCAGATCTTCATCGAGTTGTTTCAACCAGACCGCCATGCTGTCGCGGAACAGACCATGGTCATCGGCAAGTAATAGATGCAAAACGGAGCCGCCTCTGAGATAGAAAAAGAGTGGAAGACCCTATCCTATTTTTTGTCGTAATACTAACCAAAGTTAGTCTGAATTACTAACCAAAGTTAATATTGGGTGGGGGCTGTTTAGGTGATAATGAGCACACTAACATATCAGCATTAAAAAGGATGTTACACATGTATAACCCGCGAAAAGGTACCTTGTTTTACCCGTTTTTAATCGCTGCGCTACTGCTCTCCATAACCCTGCTTAGTGGCTGTGGTGGGGGTGAAGAGAGTGTTGCTGAGGGTGCGCCGGAGACGTTGCAGGAGGAGGCCATCATCGCAACATCCAAGATTTCTGGTTATGTTCTGGTAGCGAGTCTCCCGGTCAATGACACAACAGTGCAATACACATACCAGGCTTCTTTTGATAATGGTGACTTTCCAGCAAGCCAGGTGACGGCTCGCATTACCGAAACTCCGGATGGCATCATCCTCATTGATGGTACCTTGAGCTTCAGTAATGTGGAAGCCAGTGGTCGCCAAGTGAGTAACAAGCACTTTGTTATTCAACGTGATCTTAGTAAGCCATTTCATGTTAATGACCTGATTTGGGCTATTGAGGCTCAGCGTGAAGCCAGCCTAAGTTTTGATGCTGAACAGTATGAGCTGCGGATGGGGGTTGGCGAGACCCGCGATGTCAGTTACCAGCTATTGGCGTTCAATCCGGATACGGTGGCTACTGGGCTGAGTTTGCGGGAAGAGGTTGATGCGGCTGTGCAGCTGAGCAGCCGTAATAGCGGCGTAATTAGTTTGACCCCAGGTAGTAGTCGTTTTCGGCTTAGCCAGAGCATCACCTCCCTGACTACCGGTCGTTTTGAATTGACCCTTACCGCTACTTTGCCAAGTACTGGCTTGGAGCAGAGCGTGCGCATCAATATTATTGTTGAAGCCGATTTGGATGGCGATGGTGTGCCTGATGAGATTGATCTGTGTGCCTTTAGTATCTTGGGTGACTCCGTCGATAACAGTGGTTGTGCGGCAACCGATGTGGTTGATAGCAGCGCCTTTCGTGACTTGCAGATAGGTGAGACCACCTTTCGTGTGCAAGAGAATAATCTCGAAGAGCAATACTCAAACGGCATACTCACCGGGTTGCAGGCCAGTGGCTCACTCTTACTACTGACCCCTCTCGGTGATATTGTATTGAAAGAGGCTGAGCTTGTTTTTGAGTATGGTACATCCGGGATGGGTGGTATCGAGCGTCTACGGGGTACTGCACAAGTCCCCTTTCCTGATGTGGGTATGCTGGCTGATGCAGAGGTTGGTACACCGGTGATAGCGGATGTGGGCCTCGATTATGGCCGTAACTTGTCTGATCTTGAAGCACCGTTGGTAGATGATCGCCAATATCTGTTTTTCAACTTTAGTGCTGGCTTTGAGGCGAGTGTTGGCCCTATCAGTTTCGAAGCGCCGGGTGGCAAGGCGATTACCTTTGTTCTCGATCCGCTGGACCCCTTCTTTTTCTTCACCGGCGACCTGCCAGGGCTGTCTGATATCGGAGTAGAAGATCTTGGTATTGCCATGTCACTGCGGGGGCTGATTCCCTTCACACCTGATACGACTTGGGGTATCGGTGATGATATCGGTAATTTTGATGCCAACCTCTATCTGCAAGGTGTCATTCCCTTTGCTCGTTGGCCGTTAAATCTTGATGGTTCGCTGGTGGTTGATGTGGATGCCAATGACGATGGGCAGACGCTGTTTAACAGCTTTACGCCAGATGTAGAGTATGGGGGCAATGGTACGCTCAATGTGGGTGTCGATTTCCTTAAGTTTTTCGGTTTTAGTTTCGAATTGGGCAGTGCCAGTCTGGGTATTAAAATGACCAATGGTGAGCAGAATGCCTATTTTAGCGGCATGCTTGATCCCGACACCGATTTTTTGCCGCAAGAGTTGGTGCCAATTCGCCCCAGTGCCACGGTTAACATGGCGGGCCTTATCAGTGACGATATCGCCAAATCATTTTTACGTGGTGAGGGTGAGTTTAATCTCGATGCTTCAACACTAGGGCGCTTGGTGGGCATCAATCTTAATAACCTCAGTACGACAAGCGCAACATTCAGCGCTGACCGTGATGGTATAAACCTGACGGGCTATACACGCACCAGCATCTACCCTGATGTGGGTTTTGATGGGGATGCTCGGCTCAATGCCAATTTTACGGGGTCATTGACTAGCTGGAGTATCGATCTCAGCGGTGAGATGTCAATTGCCAATACCCCAATCAGTGAAGGTCGGCTAGAGGTCAGTACAGCGGGCATGTTGGTGAGTGGTGAGTTTGTCACACCGTTGACCCGCATCGGGATGAACGGGCAGATTGATGCCAGTGGCATTGAAATGCGCGGTAATACAGGCATTACTATTCCGATCAGCGTGGTGGAGAGCGTGGTTGAGTGGGTGGTAGATGCCGCTATCTGCGGTACTGAACGGGTGACTGATGCCGCACGGTGCGGCTTGGATTCAGTGACCAGCAGTGCAATTTGTGGCTACCAGGCCGTGACCAGCGCGGCTCAATGTGGTACCCGCACCGTGACCAGTGCGGTTCACTGTGGTACGAGCACCATTACCAGTGCCGCCAGATGTGGAACCAATTGGGTGACCGACATCGCAACGTGTGGCTGGAGTGTCATTACTGGGCAAGGGGGTTGCAGTGTTGCTAGGTCTTGCAGTGTTGCCAATAGCTGTAGTATCGCTAACACCTGTGATATTGCGAATACCTGCTCGATACCCGCAAGCTGTGATATTCCCCGTGGTTGTAACAACAGCACCAATGTCACGCTTCCAAAGGGTGAATTCCGTGGTGACATCGAACTGTTATTGGGTAATCAGGGTATCGGTGGTGAAGTGAGTGGTGACTACTGCTTTGCGGGTGACTGCACCACCCTTACTGGGGGACGAGTCAAGGCCGGTAGTAGTGGTCTGGAGGCATGTATAACCATCCCTGCGGGTATTGGTGAGGTGTGCGCGCCTATCTAAATCAAACCATAGCAAGGGTGCCGCACTTTTCGTTTGAAAAAAGGCACCTTTGAACCACAGGATGATTAGCCTAATCCCCCGGTAGCGGCCTGTATGCTGCCGGGGGGTTAGGCTTTATGGGATATGCCGGTGCTGTGCCAATGCCCAGGCAACGTGCTCTCTGATCAGTTCATTTTTATCATGCGCTCTCTCTTGTAGTGCCTTGATGACGCGCTCACTTCCTTGTGCGTTTCCTAGCGCCACCGCAATGTTGCGTATCCAGCTAGTGTGACCAATACGACGAATCGGTGAGCCTGCCATGTTGTCGAGGAAGGTTGCTTCACTCCATAAAAATAATTCGGCCAGTTGCGGCTCTGCCAGTCCATGGCGTGGCAGGAAGTCCTGTTCACGGCTATAGCGGGCGAAGCGGTTCCACGGGCAGGCGAGTTGGCAATCATCACAGCCATATATTCTGTTACCCATCGCCTTGCGGAATTCGATGGGGATCGATCCTCGCAGTTCAATAGTGAGGTAAGAGATGCAGCGTCGACCATCCACTTGGTAGGGGGCGACAATGGCTTGGGTAGGGCAGAGGTCGATACAGGCCGTGCAGCGCCCACAATGATTAGTCGTCGTGTTTTGTGCATCTATGGGAAGCGGTAGATCGGTGTAAAGCTCACCCAGAAAAAACCAAGAGCCAGCTTGTCGGTTGATTAGATTGCTGTGTTTGCCAATCCAGCCAAGCCCCGCTTTTTCGGCCAACGCCTTTTCCAATACCGGCGCACTATCCACAAAGGCGCGATAGCCAAATTCACCCACCTGCTGTTGGATGAAATCGGCCAGCTGTTGCAGCCGTTTACGCACTACTTTGTGGTAATCCCGCCCGAGGGCGTAGCGTGAGATGTAGCCTTTGCTTGATTGTTGTAATAGCTTGCCCGCAACCACGCCATCGGGTGGCAGGTAGTCCATGCGCACCGAGATAATGCGCAGTGTGCCCGGCGCTAGCTCGGCGGGGCGGCTACGCTTGTTGCCGTGGCGCGCCATATATTCCATCTCACCGTGATAGCCCTTTTTTAGCCAGCGATTCAAGTGCTGCTCGGCATCCTCCAGCTGACAGTCGGCGACACCTAACTGCTGAAAGCCGAGTTGGCGCGATTTTTCTCTAATTTTTGCCAGCAGTGCTTGATTATCATTATGTTTTTTTTCGGGCATAGTGGTTATGATAGCGCTATGAGCTCACTTCCTCACACACTTTATTCTGCACAGCAGACCCGGGTACTGGATGCTATGGCAATTGAGCGTGGTACTCCCGGTATTGAGCTGATGGAGCGCGCCGGAGCAGCGGCGTTTAAGCTGCTTAAGGCGTGCTGGCCTAATGCACAAAAAATTGCGGTGGTTTGTGGTGGTGGCAATAATGGTGGTGATGGTTTTGTAGTGGCACGTCTAGCGCAGCAGGCCGGGGGTTCGGTAACGCTTTTTTTACTGCAAAATCCAAAGCGACTGAAGGGTGAGGCGGCTGAGGCGTTCGAGAAGCTTAAGCAGGCATCCGTTACACAGGTATACGGCCTGCCAGAAGGGCTTGAAGGTTTTGATCTGGTGGTTGACGCACTGCTGGGTAGCGGCTTGACAGCAGCGGTGCGCGGTGAAGTTGTCGATGCCATTGAGCGGATAAATCAGGCGGCAAGGCCGGTTTTATCGCTGGATCTCCCCTCCGGATTAAATGCCGATAGCGGCCAGGTGATGGGGTGTGGGGTCAAGGCTTCGGCAACAATCAGCTTCATCGGCTTGAAGCGCGGCCTGTTGACGGGCATGGGGCCAGGGTTTAGTGGTGAACTCTACTTCTCTGATCTGGCTCTTCCCGAGGCTCTATTTTCACAGCTAAGCGGTACGGTCGAGCGGGTCGATTACGCCTCTCTAAAGCATCTAATTAAACCTAGGCCAGCTTATGCCCACAAGGGCGTGTGTGGGCATCTGCTATTGGTGGGGGGTGATCAAGGAATGAGCGGTGCGATTCGTCTGGCGGGTGAGGCGGCATTGCGTAGTGGCAGTGGCTTGGTCTCTATTGCGACCCGCAAAGTGCATGCATCGCTGATTACGGCACAGCGCCCTGAGTTAATGAGTCATGGGGTTGAAAATGAAGCAGATCTGTTGCCACTCTTCGCCCGCGCGGGAGTGATCGCTTGTGGCCCTGGCCTAGGTGTGGATAGTTGGGGGCGGCGAATGTTGGCGCAGGTTTTGGTGCAACCCCAGCCGTTGGTGTTGGATGCAGATGCTCTCAACCTATTGGCTAAAAGCCCGTACAGGCGAGATAACTGGCTGCTCACCCCCCACCCTGCTGAAGCGGCACGGCTGCTTGCTATCTCAACTGCTGAGGTAAATACGGATCGTTTTGCTGCCGTTGCCGCACTACAGCAACGCTATGGTGGTTATGTGCTGCTTAAAGGGGCGGGTACGCTGATGTGTGACCCTTCGGGTGAAATAAAGCTGTGTAGTGATGGCAATCCCGGTATGGCCAGTGGAGGCATGGGGGACTTGTTAGGCGGGTTGTTAGCGGCGCTGATCGCACAGGGCATGACGCTGGCTCAGGCGCTTCCTTTAGGGGTTGCAATTCATGCTGCCGCGGGTGATGGTGCGGCGGGTCAGACACCGCGTGGATTATTGGCCAGTGATCTGCTTCCCCACCTTCGCCAATTGGTTAACCCCTACAATGAATGAGAAAAATATTTTTCTGGCAGATGAGAAAGCGACCCTTAACTTAGGGAGTGAGCTGTCAGCTGTCTGTGCTTCGGGTGCGATTATTTACCTGCACGGTGATCTGGGGGCAGGTAAAACGACACTGGTTCGTGGTATTTTGCAGGCGTTGGGTCACTCGGGGCCGGTGAAAAGTCCTACCTACACGCTGGTTGAACCCTATGAGCTGGCGGGGCAGCCAATCTATCATTTTGATCTCTATCGATTGGCAGACCCCGAAGAGTTGGAGTATATGGGGATTCGCGACTATTTTTCAGACTGTGGTGAGCTTTGTCTGGTGGAGTGGCCAGCGTGTGGTCAGGGTATTTTGCCCGCTGCTGACCTAGATATTTACCTCGATTATCAGCTTCCCGCACGTAGTGCTAGGCTGTTGGCGCGGAGCGAAAAGGGACGGGCGATTCTTGATCGGCTGGGTTGAAAGTGGGTGTTTTTAGTGGTTGCTTAATGGTGTTTGAGAGCTTTCTTTTTTAACTTGCTGATTTTTAATGAATTTAAAATCTTGAAAAGTTGTCGATCTCGGTTCAGAATTTAGAGTGATTAACTCTTTCTGAATGCGAGGCGTGATGACCCGATTTTTATTACTGCTTTTGTTGCTCTGTTCACCACTCGCTGCTTTTGCTGGGCAGCAGGTGGAAGAGTTGCGTGCCAGTGCCGATCACAACTCCACCCGCATGGTTATCGAGCTGAGCAATCGCGTCGACTATCACGTTTTTACCCTAGGCAACCCTCACCGCGTGGTGGTGGATATTGCCGATACGACCCTCGATACCACAATTAACCAGAACGCTCTGGCCCACGGTCCTATTCAGCATGTGCGCTTTGGTACCCGTAAAGGAGATGATCTGCGTTTGGTGTTAGACGTGAATCAGAAGGTGGTACCCAAAGCCTTCCTCCTAGAGCCTCAGCAGGGGGTCGGTTATCGTTTGGTGATTGATTTTCCGGGGGTAGGGGAGTCGGCAGAACAGCGTAAGGTAAAGCAGAAGGCGGACACCACGGCTAAACCAAAGCATATATCAAAAACAGCGCCGCAAAGTTATCGTGATGTGGTGGTAGTGATCGATGCCGGTCATGGCGGTAAGGATGTGGGGGCGATTGGTGCAACCGGCAGCTACGAGAAGACCATTGTCTTGGCGGTCTCGAAAAAGCTGGCCAAATTAATCAATGCACAACCCGGTATGCGGGCTGTTTTAACCCGTGAGGACGACCACTTTTTAACCCTGCGTGAGCGCACTCGGATTGCCCGAGACAATCATGCTGATCTGTTTGTCTCCATTCATGCGGACTCTTTCAAGTCTCATCGTGCCAAAGGCTCATCGGTTTATGCCCTCTCTCAGCGGGGGGCCAGTAGTGAAGCTGCACGTCTGCTTGCCGAAAAAGAGAATGCCGCTGACTTGATTGCGGGTACCGATGCGGATGAAGACAATGAGATGCTGCGTTCGGTTCTATTAGATCTCTCCCAGACCGGGGCTATTAAGGAGAGTATCGCAGTGGGTGAGCGGGTGTTACGCAATATGGGTCGAGTTAATAAACTGCATAAAGAGCAGGTGGAGCAAGCGGGTTTTGCGGTGCTTAAATCACACGATGTGCCCTCCATATTGATTGAGCTGGCTTTCCTCTCTAACCCGGCTGAAGAGCGTCGCCTAAAAACCCACCAGCATCAAGACAAGCTAGCACGCTCCATCTGGGCGGGGGTGCATGACTATTTTATTGATACCCCGCCGCCGGGTACTCTGCTGGCGCTTAATGACGCTAAGCATATTATTCGCTCAGGTGAGACGCTCAGTGGTTTGGCGCATCGCTATCAGGTGAGTATGGATGCGATCCGCTCTGCAAATGCCCTGCGTAGTGACCGACTACGCATCGGGCAGTCCATTCTTATTCCAGTACATGTTGGTGGCTGATTAGGGTTATGCGGTGTGTTAGAATCCCGTGCCCATCCATTGTGTGAGCTTTCCCCGTGAAACAGAGTCAGACTCCCCCCCGCATCCACCCCTTATCCACCCAGGTTTCGAACCAAATTGCGGCGGGCGAAGTGGTCGAGCGTCCAGCTTCTGTGGTTAAGGAGCTTATGGAGAATGCGCTGGATGCCGGTGCCGATAAAATCGAGCTGGAAGTGGAGCAGGGTGGCGTTAAGCTGATTCGCATTCGCGATAATGGCTGTGGTATCCATAAAGATGACTTGGCACTGGCGTTGTGTCGACATGCGACCAGTAAAATTAGTCGAGCCGAAGACCTTGAGCAGGTGGCAACGCTGGGTTTTCGCGGTGAAGCACTGCCCAGTATCAGCTCAGTGTCGCGCCTTAAAATTGATTCTCGCACCGCAGTGGAAGAGTGCGGGTGGAGTGTTCAGGGTGATGGCAGTGAAGTCAGCAGTGCGCCGGAGCCAGTGGCTCATCCACCTGGGACAACACTAGAAATTCGAGATCTTTTTTACAACTTACCGGCTCGGCGTAAATTCTTACGCACCGAAAAGACAGAGTTTAATCATCTGGATGAAGTAGTCAGGCGCATTGCGCTGAGTCGTCACGATGTGGCGATTACCGTTCACCACAACAACAAGTTGGTAAAGGGGTACCGTGCGGCGAGTGATGCCGCTTCGCATCGCCAGCGTATCGCTGCAATTTGCGGTTCAGGCTTTGTTGATCATGCGATCACTATCGATTTTGAAGCAGCAGGTCTGCGTCTGACTGGCTGGATAGCGGAGCCTGCGTTTTCTCGCAGCCAAGCGGATCAGCAATACTTCTTTGTCAATGGTCGGGTGGTGCGGGATAAATTGATCACCCACGCGATCCGCCAAGCCTATAAAGATGTGCTTTATCAGGGGCGACACCCGGCTTATATCCTCTATTTGGAGATCGATCCGATATTAGTGGATGTCAATGTCCACCCGACCAAGCATGAAGTACGTTTTCGTGAAGGGCGCTTGGTGCATGATTTTCTGTTTCGATCCATTCACCAGGGGCTGGCTGCCGTCCGTCCCGGTGATCGCCCCGAGGTTGTTGAACACCCGGTGGGTGAGGCTGCGCCGCCGCTGAATCTGGCCGCAGTGGGTGAAAGTATGACACCACAAAACACAACATTTAACCCGCAAAGCCAGCAACGAATGCCGCTCAAGGTGATGGAGCAGGTCGCCATTTATGGCAAGCTGCACTCGGGTTCGGCATCGCCTGGTGCAGTGCCAACTCAGCCTTTCAGCGGCCATCAAGCGGGTGAAGAGGCACCACCTTTGGGTTATGCGGTGGCACAGATACACGGTGTCTATATTATTGCCCAAAACAGCCTAGGAATGGTGATTGTTGATATGCACGCCGCCCATGAGCGAATCACTTATGAGCGAATGAAATGCTCGATGCAGAGTGACGGTATAAAATCTCAGCCACTGCTGGTTCCCATAAATATTGCCGTCAGTGAACGTGAGGCGCGTCTGGTTGAGGAGCGTAGTGAGCTGTTCAGTGGTCTTGGTTTTGAGCTTTCACCTGCCGGGCCGCAAAGCCTTGTGATACGCCAGGTGCCAACTATTTTGAAAGATGCAAATGCAGAGCAACTGGTAAGGGATTTACTCTCTGATGTGATCGTGCATGGCAGCTCGCGGCGCGTTGAGCAGGAGGTGAATGAGATTCTAGGCACCATGGCGTGCCATGGTTCCGTGCGTGCTAACCGGCAGCTGGCACTGCCTGAGATGAATGCACTGCTGCGGGATATGGAACAGACTGAGCGCAGTGGCCAGTGTAATCACGGCAGACCCACCTGGACTCAGCTCTCTATGGCTGATCTGGATAAACTCTTTATGCGCGGTCAGTAGTCGCCCTAATCTCTGGGGAATTAGAGTATAATGGGCGAGTTTAATTAATATTTTTCGATTTGGAGTTTTCATGTCTGATATCAAAAAGGTTGTCTTGGCTTACTCTGGTGGCTTGGATACATCGATTATTCTCAAGTGGCTACAAGATGAGTATCAATGTGAAGTGGTCACTTTTACCGCAGATATCGGCCAGGGCGAAGAGGTAGAGCCTGCGCGTGCTAAGGCTGAGGCGTTAGGTATCAAAGAGATCTACATCGATGATCTGCGTGAAGAGTACGCCCGTGATTTTGTCTTTCCGATGTTTCGTGCCAATACGGTTTATGAGGGTGAATATCTGCTGGGTACCTCGATTGCCCGGCCACTGATTGCGAAACGCCAAATTGAAATTGCAAAAGAGACCGGGGCAGATGCCGTCTCACATGGTGCTACGGGTAAGGGCAACGATCAGGTGCGTTTCGAGTTGGGCTACTACGGCCTCAAGCCAGATGTACATGTGATTGCCCCTTGGCGTGAGTGGGATCTTAACTCACGCAAAAAACTGCTGGCCTACGCTGAAGAGCATGGCATTGCGGTTGAAAACAAAAAAGGCAAAAAATCCCCTTACTCTATGGATGCCAATCTACTGCATATCTCCTACGAAGGTGGAATTTTGGAGGACCCTTGGGCGGAGCCAGAAGAGGAGATGTGGCGTTGGAGTGTCTCCCCTGAGCAGGCACCCGATGTGGCAACCTATATCGAGCTGACCTACCTGCAAGGCGATATTATTGCGATCGACAATGCAGGAATGACCCCCGCTCAGGTGATGGAGCATCTGAATAAAGTGGGCGGCGATAACGGTATCGGTCGATTGGATATTGTTGAAAACCGTTATGTGGGCATGAAGTCCCGTGGTTGTTACGAAACCCCAGCCGGAACCATTATGCTGAAAGGGCATCGTGCCATTGAATCCATTACTCTGGATCGTGAAGTGGCGCACTTGAAAGATGAGCTGATGCCGCGCTATGCCCAGATGATCTATAACGGTTACTGGTGGGCACCCGAGCGGCAGATGATGCAGGAGATGATCGATGCCTCGCAGGTGACCGTGAACGGTAAGGTGCGCCTGAAGCTCTACAAGGGTAATGTGACCGTAGTGGGGCGTGAGTCTAAGAGTGATAGCCTGTTTGATGCCAATATTGCAACCTTTGAAGATGATGAAGGTGCTTATAATCAAGCCGATGCCGAAGGGTTTATTAAACTGAATGCATTGCGTTTGCGGATTGCTGGAAATAAAAGAAAGTGGTAACCGGTTCGCTGTTTGCTGGGCTTTAGAGTTTCCTCACCAACTCCTGTAGTTGCGTGAGGTAAGCTTGCTCATCGGGTAACACATTGTAGCGTTGTGAGCGCCACATCTCTTCCGCTAGCTGCTCCATCATAAGGTGTTCCGCATCGTGAGCAACCTTCTGTTTTTCTAGTAGCTGGCGCGCTACATCACGGATGCCAGTAGGGCGATCGGTTGATATCTGCTCATGCAGGGCGATGTGCATCGCCATATGCAAAAAGGGGTTGGTTTCACCCAGTTCTGGGGGGTACTCACGCTCTGCATGCTGGTCTTTTTGTGTGACCAGTTTTTGATATTCGGGGTGCATTTTGATAACCCCCGCGATGATCTCTTCCAGCGGAGTGAGTGGCTGCTGTTGTTGTTGCTTATCCCAAGCGGAAAAAAAACCTTCACGAAGCTGCTTGCGGTCTTGACTGAAAAACATCACTTATATCTCCGTCTTTTCGTTGTACTCGCATAAATCTTCAATCAGGCAGGAACCACAACGTGGCTTACGCGCAATACAGCTGTAGCGGCCATGTAGAATTAGCCAGTGGTGAGCATCAACCAAAAACTCTTTGGGAATCACTTTCATCAGTTTTTCCTCTACGGTTAATACATTTTTACCCGGCGCGATTTTGGTTCGATTGGAGACACGAAATATGTGTGTATCCACCGCCATTACCGGATGACCAAAGGCAGTATTGAGCACCACATTGGCCGTTTTTCGTCCCACGCCGGGCAGTGCCTCCAACGCTTCACGGTTTTCAGGTACCTCACCCTGGTGTTGGTTGACCAGCAGAGCGCAGGTTTTGATGATATTGGCCGCTTTGGTATTGAAGAGGCCGATACTTTTAATGTGTTGTTTGAGCTCCTCTTCACCCAGCTCAAAAATTGCCTGTGGGGTGTTGGCGAGAGGGAATAGTTTATCTGTTGCCCTGTTCACCCCTTTGTCCGTTGCTTGTGCCGAGAGAATGACGGCAATTAACAGCTCGAAAGGGCTTGAGTAGTGAAGCTCTGTCACCGGGTTCGGATTCTCTTCGCGCCAGCGCGAAAAAATCTCATATCGTTTTTCTCTGTTCATCGGGCTAGAAACCGGTTTTTGAGCTGAAAATGAAAAAAGTGCCGATGGGCACACATGTTTGGCTGGATTATGCCGTTACAATCAAGTAGCTTGTTAAAGAATTGATGGAAGCTTGCAATTATTAAAGGAATTGTACATATTCCAGTGTATAAAGTCATGGGCTCTGAAATGTTCGAAGCGGCCAGATGTATGGCAAAAGTAAAGAGTGGGAGTAGATAGATGCGCGATTGGATTAATTTATTACTGGTTATTACCTTTTCATTGGTATTGGCCGCCTGTGGTGGCGATGGTTTGGGAACCTCCGGAACGACAGCCCAAGATCCGCCACCAGTGGCTGACCCAGATGCACCTGTTCCCACCTCAGATGCAACCAATATAACGCTATTGGTCAGTAGTCCGCAAATGCCATCAGACGGCTCAAATACAGTTACCTTGACGGCGGTGGCACGAGATAACAGCAACAGGTATGTAGAAAACACTACCATTGAGTTCTCGGCATCATCCGGTGGTATTTTAACCGGTGAGCGCACTGCAACTAACTCTTCAGGGCGAGTCTCTGCAACGCTGGATATTGGTGGCGACCCCGCTAACAGAACAATTGTGGTTACTGCGGTTGATAGTGTAACCGGCCAGAGTGCTAATCGGTCAGTTGAAGTGAGGGACACGCGGTTTATCTTTTCCGGTCCTCAGCGTATTGAGGTGGGTGAGAGTGCTGAGTTAGTGGTGCAGTTAGTGGATGCTGGTGGTAACCCAATCACCTTTCAAAATATCACCTTGACCTCCTCTCAGGGTAATACCATACAAGCACCTACTGGGCTGGTTACTGATAGTACCGGTCGTATTACAGTGACAGTACTTGGCGGGGTCGCGGGTTCTGATTTCATTACCGCCAGCGCTTTTGGTCTGAATGCTGATAACAGTACCTTTTCACTGGATATTATCACTGCGGATGCCATTTCATTTTACTTCGACTTGCCGGTCGATAATGCTGAGATTGCATTGGGCACGAACGCTGCTTTTCGTGTCTGCTTGACGGATGGCGCAGCCGCTGTAGCGGCGGGAACCACCATTCAAATTTCATCTACCCGCGGAACCTTTGGTTCAAGTGGTGGAGCTGTTGCCTCTTACAGCTCGGATGGATTGGCAACTTGTTGGGATGATACGCTGTCCAACCAAGGAGCGGGCTTCGCTCAGGTATTGGCGACTACCTCCAGTGCTACAGTCGCTTATGATGAGCTGAGTGCCTCAAAATTACTTGAGTTTATTTCAACCACTGTCAGCTTAGTTAATATACAAGCTGCGAAATCCATTTTGGAGCGCGGAGAGCAGACTCAAATTGTCGCTACATTGCGTGATAGTCACTATAATTTGGTGAAAAATAGAACGGTCAGTTTTTCCATTGATGCCGATGCCAGTAATGGCAATCTTAACCCCCCCACAGCGACCACCAACAGTAATGGGGAGGCAACAGTTGTCTATACTGCGGGGATGGCTAGCTCTGGGCTGTATGATGTTATTATCAAAGCAGAAGATTATGAGTCGGGGCTTTTTTCAACCACAGAGCTTACGGTTCAAAATAGAGCATTGCATGTAGCGCTGGGTCGCGGTAATACTATGGCTAATTATGATGATGGGTCCTTAACCTCCTACGCGCTACCTTATAGTGCCATCGTAACTGATTCTGCTGGGCAACCTGTTGCTAATCAGCCGATAAGCCTCTCCATCTGGTCGCATCGATATTTCAAAGGTAGTTACTACCCCACATACTCTCCAACCGGCGGTTTTATTCTCTATAGCAATGCACCAGTTGATGAGTATGAGTGGGATGTGCCCGGTGACGGTGTAATTAGTTGGGGGCGCGTGCTCAGTTGTGGTAATGAAGATACTGATTTTAACGGCATCGCAGACTTTAATGAGGACCTCAATAGAAATAGAACTTTTGACCGGACAAATGAAGATCTGAATGGTAATGGTGTTATCGATTTAAGTGAGGATACCAATGCAAATGGTATTTTGGATATTCTTGAGGATGCGAATCGAAATGGTATTTTAGATCCGGGTGAGGATCTTAATGGTAATGGTAAATTGGATGCCACTGAAGATATCAACCTCAATGGGGTGTTGGATGGTAGTGAAGATGTCAATGAAAATGGTATTTTGGATGTGCTCGAAGATACCAACCTCAATGGTCGATTGGATCCAGGCGAGGATTTGAATTTCAATGGTGTGCTAGATGCTACGGAGGATCTGGACGGCGATGGTTTCTTGACCTCGGAAGATATTAATCGCAACGGTATTTTGGACCCGGGTGAAGATACCAATGGTGATGGTGTGTTGACCACAGAAGATCTTAACGGCAACGGGGTGCTGGATGTCAGTGAAGATCTTAACCTCAACGGTGTGCTGGATTTTGGTGAAGACCTGAACGGTAACGGTATCATTGATGTGAGTGAAGACCGTAATTTGAATGGTTTTCTGGATGTGCTTGAAGATGCCAATAGAAATGGCGTGTTAGACCCGGGTGAAGACCTCAATGGTAATGGTCTTTTAGATCTTAGCGAAGATATTAATGGTAATGGTGTGCTGGATGTTGATGAAGACATTAATGGTGATGGCGTATTCTATGCCTACGAGGATAGTAACCAAAATGGTATTTTAGACCCGGGTGAAGATCTGAATGGTGACGGTATTCTCAACCTTCCAGTAGATGTAGATGTGAATGGTAATGGCCGTCTTGACCCAGGCAATGTTGCGACAATTTCGGTAGATGACACTATTGGTGCCTTCTCAATCAACACCACCACTGATGAAAATGGTGTGGCTATCTTTGCAGTGATTTATGCTGAAAGTTTTGCAGGTTGGTTGGAGGTGTCACTTGAAGCGAGAGTGATCGTTGATGGTACTGAAAACTCGGACCGGACTCGCTTTATTTTACCGGCACTGGCCGATGACCTTAATCAGGAGGATACTCCCCCGGCAGGCTATGTTAGCCCCTTTGGTCGTGGTTATGATGTGCGTACTGGCCTGATTCAGGGTTGTACGGTGGACGAGATTTAGCCTCTCTACTGTGCGGTATGTTTAGTTAAAAAGGGTGGCATTGCCACCCTTTTTTAATGGGTTAAATAGCTTTATTTAGCTGTAAAAGAGATGGCAATATTCATTTTATGTCGAGTCGTCAACCTATCTGGTCAGTAGCTGTTCCTTCGCCTCTGCGTCGCCGTTTTGACTATCTGCTGCCCGATGATTTTACAGCAGTGCCTAGGCCGGGGCAGCGGGTAGAGGTTCCTTTCGGTGGTCGCCAATTAGTGGGGGTGCTACTTCAATCGTTGAATAAGGGCAGTGCCACGCCCCATAATAAGCTTAAAAGTATGGTCAGGGTGTTGGATGAGGAGGCATTGCTAGGTGGTACGCTGTTTCGTTTGTTGGAGTGGAGCAGTCGCTATTACCACCATCCCATTGGCGAGGTTTTTTCCGTAGCACTGCCGACTCTGCTACGCAAAGGGGGCGATTTGGCATATCGCGGGCAGCGCTGTTGGCAGCTGAGTGATGCAGCTCTCGAAGTTGATCCAGAGCAGCTTAAACGGGCACCCAAGCAGCGCCAGCTGCTGTCACTGTTGATCGAGCATAGGGTGTTGAGTGACCGGCAACTAAATCAACACGCCAAGGGGTGGCAAGCGGCGATGCGCCTGTTACGCGAGAAGGGGTTGGTGGTCATCGAGCAGCAACCTGAGATAGGCCAAGTCGCTGCGGAAGAGGTGAAAGAACTCAACTCGGAGCAATCGATAGCGGTTAATGATGTGGTTTCAGGTTTATCGGCTTTTCACCCCTTTTTGTTGAATGGGGTGACGGGTTCGGGCAAAACAGAAGTCTATCTCTCCATTGCTGAAAAGGTGATTGAGCAGGGTCGTCAGGTGTTGATTTTGGTGCCTGAGATAGGGCTCACCCCCCAGTTAGTGACACGTTTTCAGCAGCGCTTTGCGGTGCCCATTGCCTTGATGCACTCAGGATTAAGTGATCAAGAGCGCCTCGATAGCTGGATGATTGCCCGTGATGGTCGCGCTCCGCTGGTGATCGGTACCCGTTCAGCGGTCTTTGCACAGATGAAAAATCTGGGTCTGATTATTGTTGATGAGGAGCATGACGGCTCGCTTAAACAGCAGGATGGTTTTCGTTACTCCGCCCGTGATGTGGCGGTGATGCGTGCGCGCCTTGAAAAAGTAGCCATTGTTTTGGGTTCAGCAACCCCCTCGCTGGAGACGTTGTATAACGTGGCTCAGGGGCGGTATCGGGAGCTTAAGTTGACCCAGCGGGCGGGCGGTGCCAAGCCACCGAAGATCGAGGCACTGGATGTGCGGGGGCAATATATGGAGCATGGCATCTCCAATGCGCTGATCACTCGAATGCGCCAGCACCTGGGAAAATCGGGGCAGGTATTGCTGTTTCTGAATCGTCGAGGCTACTCACCCACTCTGCTGTGCCACGATTGTGGCTGGTCTGCCGAGTGTCAGCGCTGTGATAGTCACATGGTGTTGCATCAGCGCGAACAGCGGCTTCGTTGCCACCACTGCGGTAAAGATGAACGCATGGTGCGGGTTTGCCCACAATGTAAAAGTGAGCAGTTGCGCTCCATAGGCCAGGGAACGGAGCGTATTGAAGAGGCGTTGCAACACCATTTCCCCGAGTACAGCATTGTTAGGATTGATCGTGATAGCACCCGGCGCAAGGGTTCACTTCAGGCGATGATTGATGGGGTTCATGAGGGTAAACACCAGATTTTACTGGGCACGCAAATGCTGGCAAAAGGGCATCACTTTCCGAATGTGACGCTGGTGGGGATTCTCGATGCAGAGCAGGGGCTGTTCAGTGCTGATTACCGTGCCGTGGAGCGTATGGCGCAACAGATCCTGCAAGTGGCTGGGCGAGCAGGCCGGGCGCAGCGCCCGGGTACGGTTATCATTCAAACCCACCACCCTGAACACCCGATGTTGCGCGAGCTGTTGGAGCAGGGTTACACAAAGTTTTCCAGTGCGCTGATGCGTGAACGAAAAGAGACCGAGATGCCGCCTTTTACTGCATTAGCCCTGCTGCGGGCGGAGTCCACCGACCAAGCATTGCCGCAATGCTTTTTGAGTGAGGTTTATCAGTTAGCTGCGGCGCACCAGTTGCCCGATGTTCTTCTATTAGGCCCGGTGCCCTCTCCCATGGAGCGTCGGGCGGGTCGTTACCGTGCGCAGCTGTTAATTCAGACCCCCCAACGAGGTGCTTTGCATCGCCTTTTGGAGCGACTGCTGCCGCAACTGGAAAAAAGCAAGTTGGGGCGCAAGGTGCGTTGGTCGCTGGATATCGATCCCATCGAAATGTATTAGTGTAGTGTCCTAAACTGTATGCGTATTAAGACGAGACGAAACAGGTTAGCTGGTAGGCGCGCCCTCGCAGGGGTAGCCACTCTACCTCAAGAGGACGCAACACCCCAGGTGGCCTGTTTCGTCTCGCCCGAAGGGAAGCCATTAAATACACGATTGCGGCGTTGCAGACCTTGGAAAGGGAGCGGCCATTCCCTGCGGTCTGCGTCTGGCACTCGCGTATTTACTGGCTTTCTTAATATGCATACAGTTTAGGACACTACACTAGCCCAACCCCTTTCCATCTGGTTTCACCGAAATAATCGTACCGCTCCATTTTGCATCCCGTCAGGATGCGTTAAAATAGCGTCAACAATTAGACACGCTGGCTACTCTCTGGAGAATTTACTTGAAAGATCATCTACATGGCTTGATTTTGGATGCTGTCGCACAACTTCGCAAAGAGGGGCTTCTTGCCGAAGAGGCGGATGTTGATGTGAAAGTCGAGCGCACACGGGACTCCTCACATGGTGATTTTGCCACCAATGTTGCCATGGTGATGGCTAAGCACGCGCGTCGTAAACCACGTGACTTAGCTGAGATGGTTATCGAGCGACTGCCGAGTTCGGCGAGTGTGAGTAAGGTTGAAGTGGCAGGACCTGGCTTTATAAATTTCTATATTACTGATGATGTGCTGCAATCGGTTGTTAAGCGGATTGCCGCAGCGGGTGAGCGCTATGGCCATAGCACGATGGGTGAGGGCAAGCTGGTTCAGGTTGAATTTGTCTCGGCTAATCCTACTGGGCCGCTGCATGTGGGGCATGGCCGTGGGGCGGCTTATGGCGCAGCGGTGGCTGATCTGTTGGCTGCTGTGGGTTATCGTGTTCACCGCGAATATTATGTGAACGATGCGGGTCGACAGATGGATATATTGGCCGCTTCAGTCTGGTTACGTTATTTACAGGTTTGTGGTGAAGAGATTGTTTTTCCGACGAATGGTTATAAAGGTGATTATGTCTCGGATATTGCCCGTTTATTGAAAGAGCGTGAGGGTGATCGATTCAAACAGGCAGCAGATGACGTGTTATCGGGCCACCCACTGGATGCGCAGCCAGATGGTAGCGGCGATAAAGAGGCCTATATTGATTCTGTTATCAGCCGCGCAAAGCAGCTGTTAGGCGTAGATGGCTACCGTACTGTTTTTGACCATGGTCTGGATTTGATACTGGATGATATTCGGCAAGATTTGCAAGAGTTTGGTGTTACCTATGATGATTGGTATTCCGAGCGCTCATTAACAGAAGGTAGCAGTGATAAGGTTCAGCAGGCACTCGACCGCCTGGAGTCCAATGGCCACATTTACTTGAAAGAGGGTGCCAAGTGGTTTAAGTCCAGTGAATTTGGTGATGAGAAGGATCGGGTTGTGGTGCGTGATAATGGCCAGACAACCTATTTTGCCTCTGATATCGCCTACCATATGGAGAAGCTTGAACGCGGTTACGAGCGGGTTATCGATGTCTGGGGTGCGGACCACCATGGTTACATTCCTCGGGTTAAAGCCGCACTACAGGCGCTGGGTGATGATGTGAGCAAGCTGGATGTGTTGTTGGTGCAGTTTGCAATACTTTATCGTGGCGGTGAAAGAGTGCCGATGTCGACCCGTAGTGGCTCCTTTGTGACGCTACGTGAGCTGCGTAATGAGGTGGGGAACGATGCTGCGCGGTTTTTCTATGTGATGCGTAAAAGCGAACAGCACCTTGATTTTGACCTTGATCTGGCGAAATCGAAGTCCAATGAAAACCCCATCTATTATATTCAATATGCCCATGCGCGGGTTTGTAGTGTTATGCGCCAATTAGAAGAGAAGGGCCTAAGCTACGACCAAAAGAGTGCATTTAGTGGGTTGGAGCTGTTGAGTGAAGAGTGTGAGCAGGCACTGCTGGTTGCACTTGCCAAGTTTCCGGAAATTGTTGAGGCGGCAGCGCTTAATCATGAGCCTCATCAAATTGCACACTATCTGCGCGACACGGCAAATAAATTTCATACTTACTATAATGCCCATCAATTTATCGTTGAGAGTGGAACGCGGAGAAATGCACGCCTGGCACTGATTTTAGCGGTTAAACAGGTGTTGGCAAACGGGCTGAGGCTGCTTGGGGTGAGTGCGCCGGAGTCGATGTAATGGTGCATGACTATAAAAACAGTCGTCACTCAAAAGCGGCTGGTTCGAGCGGTTCCAGTACAGCGAAAAAGCGCGGAGCTGTTAGCGCGAAGAGTAAGCCTGAGAGTGCTGTGGCGGCATCTCGTGCGGGAATGTCCCCGGCAGTGGCGTTGAGCTTGGGGCTAGGCATTGGCTTGAGCGTTGCCGCTTATCTCTATTTTGTTCTTTTGCCTGCTTCGGTAGAGGAGGCAGCTGCACCGAAAATTGAAGTGGTTGTGAAAGAGAGTCTCCCCGCTCCGCCAGTGAAAAAAGTAGCTGATGTTGAGGCAGCGCGTTTCGATTTTTATTCAATTCTTCCTAAGCTTGAAGTGATCATTCCGGATCAGGAGATCTACGAACAGAAAAAAGATTCACAGGGGAATGAGACACAAAAAACAATTAAGCCAATTAAAAAACCAGGTCGCTATCTATTGCAAGCAGGCTCATTCCGTAAGGCGGCTGATGCGGAGCGGGTTAAGGCTGAGCTGGCATTTTTGGGTGTTGAATCGTATGTTGAGCCGGTTGTTATCGATAATCTAAATACTTGGCATCGTGTGCGAGTAGGTCCTTTTGACAATAATAAGTCTCTAGATAAAATTCGCAACCGACTGCTGGATAATCAAATTGAGGTGATGGTGCTTAAGGTGAAAGGGGGCTGAATGCCTCTATCTGCTGAATAGTTACGATTGCTTCTGGATAGGGTGGCCAAGGGTGTGAAAAGAGTTAGCCCTCACTTGAGGGCTAATCTACGAGCCGATCAGTGACTACTGCTCTTTCTCTTTCATCTCTTTGCGGATTTTATCTCTATATTTCACGCCTAAATAACCATCTTGTGCTGTGATTGAGGCTGGCCTGAAGATGTCAATCTTTCGAAAAAACTGATCGGCATAATAGATGCGACCATCTTCATCAACTTCTAACCCGGAAGGGAGCATGAAAGTACCTGGTCTACCATCGTTGCTGCGGCTGCCAATGAACAGAAGTAGCTGACCCTCGGGGTTGAATATCTGGAAGTTGCCAAATGCCGAGTCACCAACATAGACGTTGTTATCTTTGTCTGTCGCAATTCCTTTTGGCCGTGAAAAGTTGCCACTGTAGCGTCCGGCAACACCGAATGTAGATATGAAGTCACCCTCTGCGGTGAAAGACTGGACACGGAAGTTGCCGCCATCCACAACGTAAACGGTTCCATCGGGTGCGGTGCTGACCTGAATGGGTAGATTGAAATCACCCGGTTTTTTACCACGCTCTCCGACAACTCTTTTGATTTCAAATGTCTCAGCATCGATGACATACATGTGATGACGGGTGCTGCTAATGCCCCCGCTATCGATCACATAGAGGGTTTTTCCATCAGGGCTGACGGCGACACCCGATGGGCGGTCAAAGAGGGTTCGTCCTTCCAGCTTGCGCTGGTATTCACCCTCTTCATTGTATACTTTTATACTTTTATCTGTGATGTCAGCTACATATAGATTGCCATCCGCGTCGATGTCGATTCCTAGCGGTTTTAGCAGCATGCCAGGCCCCTCTTTTACACCGATAAAAGAGGTCTTCCCTCTGGGTACATCGAATAAAATGACGGCACGCTGAACGGTGTCAGTTACATATATTTTCCCTTTTCTGACTGCGATACCAAAAGGTTTTGCCAAGCCTGTTGTGCTTTCAGTGGAACCGGTTGCCAGAAACTTGAATTTCATTGCGGCCGTTACATCTGCAATGCTGGCACCGCTGTAGATGGTTCGTTCATATATGAATCTAGGGTCTTCTGGAGGGTATTGCGGTGGTTTGAATTCGGGGCGGTTCTCGCTTGAGCAGCCCGTGAGGGCGGCCATGACGAACAGCAGTGAGAGCGCAAGGGTTGTTGTTATTATTTTGTGTGGCAAGTGTTGCATAAAATTTCTCTTCTCACCGTTAGTAGAAGTTCGTTGGTTGAGTTGTGTACATCATGGCAAGATGCACACTCTATATTTCCATCGTAAAGGCGAACACCATTGCTGAAACCTGCTGGATCCAATGGGAGCTTAAAGTCGCGATCTCGCCAGTTGAACCCGCCATACTGAATGGATATCGGGTGTTCATCTGAGAGGTCGGTGCCCAATACTTTCGGGGAAATATCGTGTGCGGCCTCTCCATCATGACATGTGCCGCAGCTGTCTAAATCTTTCGCGCTGTTCATGCGCATGTGCATCGCAGCATCATCTTCACTCCTAAAGCTGCCAGGTGTGAAGAGCACCATATCCATTGCCATGGTGCCATCGTGGCATGAGAGGCAGAGCAAACTAATGCTGGACGGGGTGCGCAGCGGCGCATCGAGGCTGGGTGATGTGTAGGGTGTGTATTGATCGGCTGCGGGTGCAAAACGGTTCCAGCCTGCAATGCCCCCCAATAGCTCACTGTCGGTATCGGCCTCTTCTGGCGGCAAGTGGCAGTAGACGCAGGGGTTTCCGTAGTCAGAAAAAGCAACCCCTGCCATTGCATTAACCCCGGCACGCTCATTGAGGCCAGTGAAGTCATGCTTTGAACCCATGATCGGATCATTCAGGCCAATGACCGGGTCAGCTATAATACCGACTGTCGCCAAAGCCTGTGATAGCCCGAAGGCTGATGCAATGACAGCAGAGAACAGTAGCAAATGCTTTCTACCCAAGGGCATATGAAATTTTAGAGAGTCTTTTAAGTTCATTTTGTTCCATTTTTTTTTGGGCATAATTAGCCGCAACCTTATCCCTCTTTATCGGCAAATTGCGCCAATATTGAAGCATCTTAATAAATTGGTGCGCCATAGTCTATGCCCAGCATTAAACTAACGTAAAAATGGGTGCTAATTTTGGGTTGAGTGTCCTTCATTTATTAGACTTTTTTCAAGTAGAGGCCGTTATGTTACCCTGTCCGCGTGGTGGTTCATCACATTGTGATTTTTCAAGAATCTGTGGATATTTCAGGGTGCGAAAAGGATTGAAAATGAGAGATAGCCGACGTTTTTTATTGCTGAGCCGAGTACAGCGCCTCTACTATCCTGTCGGATCAGTTGGCCTGACCGGCCAACCCTTCGGACAACTCCGTGGTATTCCACTTTGGCGTTATAGCCCTTGCCAAGGGAGTAACCATTGCCTGCGAGCTATGCCTTGATGCTAAATACCACAAAATCGCTGATCCAACAGTATAGTAGGGTCGCTGTACTAGCCTGGCTCACGTTGTTAGCTCCGGCCATTGCAGCAGAACCCAGTAAAAATATTTTAGAGCTGCCCGCAGAAGTTCAATTAAACACTCTTACACATATACCTTTGAGTGAAAGTGAGGTGCGCACCAAGGTGGAGTATGCGCATCGTCTTTTTGATATGAGTCTCGCTAAACGAATTTCTAGCAGTCATCATGAGCAGGCAATAATGTTGCTGGAACAAGCGCATGCGCAGGCTGATGCTGCACAACAAGCGCTTGCTAACGGTGCACTGTCTGAGGCTGATGATTTGGTGAATCAGTGCTATCGCAGCATAGCCATCGCTTCGACGCTGGTGCCCAGCGAGCACCAGCGTGCTCTTGCAAAAACAACGCACTCGAGCATGGTTGAAGGGTTGGCTCACGCCAAGGAACTCCATGCAAAGGCTTACCAGCGAGTGGCTGAAATCAGTCAGCATGTTAAGTTTGACGCGGAAGCCGTTTATCAACTTGAACAGTTGGCGATGAGTGAGGTGGTTGATAATAATTACCAAGAGGCCAATCGACATTTGCGGCAAGCTCGAATGCTGGTAGACCTTGCTACCATGAAGATGCTAGATAATCAGACCGTTACCTATCACGTTGATGTCAGCACACCAGCGCTGGAGTATCAATATGAGGTGGGGCGTTTTCGCAGTTACGAAGAGCTTATTCCGGTAGCCATTGAGATGAAAAAGCCCAATAAAATGCAGTTGATGTTGATTACTCGAAAGGTGGATGAAGGCTTGTGGAAGGCTGAGCAGGCACAAATCACGGCAGATGCGGGGGATTACCCCAAGGCCATCCGTATGGTGATGGATGCCTCTGTTGATATTCGCAGGGGCTTGAAGCTGATGAAAGTAAAGCTCTATGAATAGTTGAGCCTTCGAGCAAGTCGTCTATAAGCACTTACCCACAGATTGTGGCTTGCAGCGTTTCCGGTTTGGCCAGATGGCATTGCCAAGGATCGCATCATCGAGAATGACATCGCTCAGGTCAGCAGTGCTGAAATCAGCACCCGTTAAATTTGCACCGGTCAGATTGGCATCCATGAGTGAGGCGCCTTGAAACTTGGCTTTGGTAAAATCACTGTAGCTGAGGTCGGCACCGTCTAGCTTGGCTTTATTGAAGTTGGCAAGCTTTGCTTGGCTGTTATTTAACTTGACCCTCTTTAGGTTGGCCTGTTCTAGGTTGGCCTCTGTTAGGTTTGCGCCGCTGAGCGTGGCTTGGCTAAGATTGGCGCTATAGAGGCGGGCCTTTTGCAGACGAGCATTTTCTAGATTAGCCTTTTTTAAAACAGCCCGATCAAGTCGTGCTTTCTGTAGTTTGGCACCGCTAAGATTGGCACCCGTAAAATCAGCACGTACAGCGTGGCTGTAACGCATGGCAGCATTGCTAAGGTTACTGCCGCTGAGATTGGCGCGATCAAGGTCTGCACCTGTGAGATCGGCATCAGCAAGGTTGCTGTTTTTTAGGTTGCTGTTGAGTAGCAGGGCTTCGCTGAGGTCGACACCCGCTAAATCACGGCCACTGTGATCGCAGTCCATCCAGTTGACACCCGCTTGTGGTGGGTCATCACAACTGGCTACAGCAAGGTTAGTTGCCAATAACAGGAGAAGGGTAAGAGTGAGTCGCTGTTTAATTTTGTTATTCATTCCACCGCACAAAGGTTGCTAGAGTTGGGTCGTCACTCTATTACTCGAAGCGAATCAGTACAAGAGGTTCCTTGATGAACAAGTGCATTTTGGCAAAAAAAATGGGGCATGCACTTAAAGTGCGCGGCGTAATGGTGGCAGCTGCGGAGTCCTGTACGGGAGGGGGTGTCGCCTATGCTATTACCGCGATTGCAGGTAGTTCAGCATGGTTTGATCGTGGCTTTGTAACTTACACCAACCGGGCTAAGCAAGAGATGCTGGGTGTCTCTGGGCAAACACTGGCCAAATATGGTGCGGTTAGTGAGGCGGTAGTAATTGAAATGGCGCTGGGTGCGCGACGAAATAGCACCGCTGAGTTGACACTGGCGATTAGCGGTATCGCGGGGCCAGGTGGTGCAACGCTGGATAAGCCCGTGGGAACGGTCTGTTTTGCCTGGAGTTATGGCGAGGATGAGTTACGATCCGAAGTGAAGCAGTTCAGTGGTGAGCGCGAAGCTGTTCGCGAGCAATCCATTGTTCATGCCCTGCACGGGGTATTACGTATTTTGGATGAGCCTGCTGATGTGGTTTGAAGATTAAAAAATAGTGTATAAATGTACATGTTGTGTATAATTCATTTCAAGCAGGCATTGCTTTAGGAGGCTCTGATCAAGTCATGAATGTTTTATGTTGGCTGAAATCGTCCTCATTTATCCCGAAAATTGCACCAATAGAGCAACTATTACTGCGTATTTCGGAGCAAATGAGAGCAATTTCCTCTCAGCCTAAATTAATCCAGACTTAACCAGAGACTCCTTTGGAGTTATTCCGAATAACATCCATTATTGTGAAGTGTTCGGAACCGCTATTGGCAATGACCAACAACATTAAAAGCAGTCGTCAGGAGAGACTCTCGTGGATGCAAACAAACAGAAAGCGCTACAAGCGGCATTGAGTCAAATTGAAAAGCAATTTGGTAAAGGCTCCGTTATGCGTATGGGTGATGCCGGTGCATTGCGCGATATCGAGGTAATATCGACGGGTTCACTGACACTGGACGTTGCGCTAGGTGTCGGTGGTCTACCCAAAGGACGGGTGGTTGAAATTTACGGCCCGGAGTCATCGGGTAAAACAACGCTAACGCTGCAGGTGATTGCAGAGGCACAAAAGGCGGGGGGTACCTGTGCCTTTGTTGATGCAGAGCATGCATTGGATCCTCAATATGCCGAAAAAATCGGGGTCAATGTTGATGAGTTGCTGGTATCGCAGCCCGACACGGGTGAGCAGGCGCTGGAGATAACAGATATGTTGGTGCGCTCGGCGGCAGTGGATGTCGTTGTGGTCGATTCGGTGGCTGCCTTGACACCAAAGGCAGAAATTGAGGGTGACATGGGTGATACACATGTTGGTTTGCAAGCACGATTAATGTCACAGGCGCTGCGTAAGTTAACGGCTAATATTAAACGCTCTAATACCTTGGTTATTTTTATTAATCAGATTCGTATTAAAATTGGTGTGATGTTTGGTAATCCTGAGACAACTACGGGGGGTAATGCGCTGAAGTTTTACTCCTCTGTTCGTCTGGATATTCGCCGTATTGGCGCGATCAAGAAGGGCGACGAGGTGGTGGGTAATGAAACCCGCGTTAAAGTGGTCAAAAATAAAGTGGCTCCTCCCTTCAAGCAGGCTGAATTTGAGATTATGTATGGACACGGGATCTCACGCCAAGGTGAAATTATTGATTTGGGTGTCAAGCTGGGCTTGGTGGATAAAGCAGGTGCCTGGTATAGCTACAACGGCGATCGTATCGGCCAAGGTAAGGATAATGTGCGCAACTTCTTGAGGGAGAATCCAAAAATTGCGGCGACCATTGAGGCGGCTATTCGTGCGGAACTACTACCAGTCACTGCTGCTGAAGAGGCAAAGAGTTAGGCTTTTCGCTTATGGCGAATAAAATAGACAAAGGGAGCTTAGGCTCCCTTTGTCTGTTTTATTCGCTCTCTATTGTGGGTATAACTCGTTGGCGATAAATTCACTTTATTAGGGGGATTTGCACGATACAGATACGATGGTATACTTCGCGGCCTGTTATTTAGATGAAGTCTAAAAAGTAGGTCTCAGAGTGTTGGTTCTCTTTGGTTTGAGGTCGCGCCATCCGTGTTTCGAGTCTCTCTGAAGATTGAGTGGGGGGTTTACGAGAAATAGTTTTCGTTCCAGCAAAGAAAAAATATTCGAAAAGCTGGTGTTTTTTTCGAGTAAATTAAGGTTTTTTATGTCATTTTTAACGCAGCTGGAGCGAAAAATATGAATCGTGAAAAGCGCTCAGAAGGATATTTAAATAGAAAGCCCCAGCCGTGTGCTGAGGTTCGCCAGTATGCGATGTTGCTATTAGCCCGCCGTGAACATGCGCGTTTTGAGCTGACGGCAAAGTTGTCGGCAAAAGGTTTTGAGTCGCCGCACGTAGAGTCTGTTTTGAATAGTCTTGAGGCTGAAAATTTATTGAGTGATAAACGTTTTGCAGAGTGCTACATTCGTTCCCGAGTTAATAGGGGGTATGGGCCATATCGCATCCGCATGGAGTTGCAGGTACGCCAAGTTGATGATGAAATTGTAAATGAACTTTTGCACCACCGCTGGGACTGGAATGAGCGGGTTATCGAGGTGCGTAGGAAGCGCTTTGGTGACGTGCCAGTGACAGACATGAAGGTGCGGGCGAAACAGCAGCGTTTTTTGCAATATCGTGGCTTTAGTTCAGAGCAGATAAACGCCGCGATGCGGCAAGATGATTAGGCATGATGCGCCGCAAACCAAGAGAGTTGTGAAATGAAGAGTGCAGCAATACGTAAGGCATTCCTGGAGTTTTTCCATGAGCGTGGGCACAAGCATGTGGCGAGTAGCTCATTGGTGCCGGGTAATGATCCCACACTGCTTTTTACCAATGCGGGTATGGTGCAGTTTAAAGAGACTTTTTTAGGTCTAGAGGATAGAGCCTATCACCGTGCGGTCTCCTCGCAACGGTGTGTTCGCGCAGGCGGCAAGCACAATGATCTAGAAAATGTGGGTTATACCGCGCGCCACCACACCTTTTTTGAGATGCTGGGTAATTTCAGTTTTGGCGACTACTTTAAGGAAGAGGCGATACGGTATGCGTGGGAATTCCTAACGGAGGAGCTGCAGCTGCCCAAAGAGAAGCTTTGGGTGACCGTTTATGACGAAGATAGTGAAGCGGCTGATATCTGGATTAAAAAAATGGGTATTAGTGAAGAGCGGCTGAGTCGAATCGGTGATAAGCCTGGCGGAAAAAAATACGAATCGGACAACTTTTGGTCAATGGGCGATACCGGGCCTTGTGGTCCTTGCTCGGAAATATTTTATGACCATGGTCCTAGCGTTGCCGGTGGCCCACCAGGAACACCAGAAGAGGATGGTGATCGCTACATTGAAATATGGAACCTAGTCTTCATGCAGTATGACCGCGACGCGGAGGGTACTATGCGCCCGCTGCCCAAGCCCTCAATCGATACCGGTATGGGGCTTGAGCGCCTTGCAGCGATTATGCAGGGTGAGCATAACAATTATGACATCGACCTGTTTCGCAATCTCATTCATGCGGCTGCAAAGTTGACCGGTACCAAAGACCATAACAACAAGTCACTCCGTGTCATTGCAGATCATATTCGTGCTTGCTCATTTTTGGTGGTTGATGGGGTGGTGCCTTCCAATGAAGGGCGTGGCTATGTGTTGCGCCGGATTATTCGCCGAGCCATTCGCCACGGTAATAAACTGGGCACCAAAGATCCCTTTTTTCACAAGCTGGTGGGTCCGCTCTGTGAGGAGATGGGAGAGGCGTATCCTGAGCTGAATAAACTTCGCGAACATATTGAGCGTATCTTGAGTCGGGAGGAGGCGCGCTTTGCAGAGACTCTAGAGCAAGGGTTGCAAATTCTCGAGTCGGAAATAAGCAAGCTGAATGGCGATACTATTACGGGTGATGTGCTGTTTCGTCTCTATGATACCTATGGTTTTCCGGTGGATTTAACCGCTGATATTGCACGAGAACACCAGTTGGGTGTCGATGAGGCGGGGTTTGAGGTTGCGATGGCGGCCCAGCGTGAGCGTGCCCGAGCTGCCAGTTCATTTGAAGGCGATTTTGGCAAAAAAATTGAACTGAAAGGTCATACTGAGTTTTTGGGTTATGACTCTTTAAGTGCAGAGGCCAAGGTACTCTCCATCTACAAGTCGGGAAGGTCAGTTGATACGCTCGATGAAGGCGAGCAGGGGATGGTGGTGTTGGATAGAACCCCATTTTATGCAGAGTCGGGTGGGCAAGCGGGTGATGCAGGTCTGCTGGCTCGAAATGGTGGACACTTCGAAGTGATTGATACCCAAAAACAGGGTGCTGCTGTATTTGGGCACTTGGGTAAGCAGCTTAGCGGCTCGCTTAAAATAGGTGACAGAGTAGATGCCAACGTCAATGCGGCCACTCGCCGTCGTGTTGAGTGTAATCACACCTCAACTCACCTGTTGCATGCGGCGCTACGTAAAGTTTTGGGCGAACATGTCACACAGAAAGGGTCACTGGTTGAGGCGGAGCGGCTACGTTTTGATTTTTCACACTTTGAATCGATCAATACAGAACAGCTGGCGGCTATTGAAGCGCTAGTGAATAGTCAGATTCGTGCAAATTCCCCCATCGAAACCAAAGTGATGACACCCGATGATGCAGTTGCTGAAGGTGCGATGGCGCTCTTTGGTGAAAAATATGGCGACTCGGTGCGTGTTTTACGGATAAATGACTTCTCAATGGAGCTATGCGGCGGTACGCATGTAGAGCGTGCCGGTGATATTGGTTTTTTCAAAATCACCTCAGAAGGCGGCGTTGCGGCGGGCGTTCGCCGAATCGAAGCGGTAGCTGCAGAGGCTGCTCTGCAGTGGGCAAACGAAAGTGATGCCAAGCTGGCTGAAGTTGCGATGCGGGTAAAAGCAGCGGGTCGTGATGATGTGGTTACAAAAGTAGAGCAGCTGCTGGAGCGTACTCGGGGTCTGGAGAAGAGCCTCGCCGCAGTGAAGGCCAAACTGGCAAGCGCGGCGGGTTCTGATTTGGCCTCACAGGCCGTTGATGTTGGTGGGGTTAAGGTGTTGGCCGCAAAGCTCGAAGGGGCAGATGCAAAAGGGTTGCGCGAAATCGTTGATCAATTAAAAAACAAACTCGGTTGTGCGGCGGTGGTGGTGGCTTGTGTTAATGGTGAGAAAATTAGTTTGGCAGCGGGTGTTACAAAAAATGCGACAGACCGCATTAAGGCCGGTGAGCTGGTAAATCAGGTGGCTCAACAGGTGGGTGGCAAGGGCGGTGGTCGTCCTGATATGGCCATGGCGGGTGGAAATCAGCCCGAAAACCTAGAGCAAGCGCTATTATCTGTTCAAAATTGGGCAAAACAACAAATTAACTCGTGAAATTATGTAGGAAATTTCCTACAATACCGACAAAGGATGGAAGGGAAGCCCCTTACCATGTGAAAACAGATCATGGCTCTGATAGTTCAAAAATATGGCGGTACCTCGGTTGGCACCACTGAACGCATCGTAAGTGTTGCGGATAAGGTGATTCAAGCCAAGATGCAAGGGAATGATGTCGTGGTTGTGGTCTCCGCTATGAGTGGGGAGACAAACCGATTGATTGAGCTTGCCAGTGAAATATCTGCGCAGCCTGCAGCGCGAGAGATGGATGTGCTGGTCTCCACGGGTGAGCAAGTCACTATTGCACTGTTGACCATGGCGTTGAATGCCCGTGGTTGCCCCGCAATATCATATACAGGTTCACAAGTGCGTATCTTGACCGATAGCATGCACAGCAAAGCGAGAATCAAAGAGATCGATGGTACTCGTATTAGTCGCGACTTATCGTCAGGTCGGGTAGTGGTTGTTGCCGGTTTTCAGGGCATGGATGGCAACGGTAATATTACAACACTCGGCCGTGGCGGTTCAGACACTTCGGCTGTTGCCATTGCCGCCGCGTTAAAGGCCAATGAGTGTCAAATATATACCGACGTGGATGGTGTCTATACCACCGACCCCCGAGTCGAACCGCGAGCGCGGCGACTTGAGCGCATCACCTTTGAAGAGATGCTTGAAATGGCGAGTCTTGGTTCAAAGGTGTTGCAGATTCGTGCGGTAGAGTTTGCCGGGAAATATAATGTACCGTTACGCGTGCTTTCAAGCTTTACTGAAGGCGAGGGCACCTTGATCACCTACGAGGAAGATGGCGTGGAAGAAGCACGAATTGCAGGAATTGCATTTAATCGGGATGAGGCGAAGTTAACTGTACTGGGCGTGCCAGATCATCCCGGTGCCGCCCACCAAATATTGGGGCCGATTGGCGAAGCCAATATTGAAGTGGATATGATTATTCAAAATGTTGGTCGAGATGGAACCACAGACTTCACCTTTACCGTGCACCGCAATGATGTACAGAGAGCAGTTGAAGTACTTAACAAAGTGGCCAATGATCTTGGGGCGCGGGAAGTGAATAGTGATGACTCAATTATTAAGCTTTCGCTGGTGGGCGTTGGTATGCGCTCACACGCAGGCATTGCGAGTAATATGTTTGAAATCCTAGCAAAAGAGGGTATCAACATAAAGATGATTTCGACCTCTGAAATTAAAATTTCAGTGGTTATCGATGAGAAATATCTGGAGCTGGGCGTTCGTGCATTGCACGACGGCTTTGGTCTGGAAAAAACAGCCTAGGAGTGGCTGTATCAGGGTGGCGGGTGTCTTTTTATATTAATTCACCTATAATTTGTAAGGCACTAAGATGGAGCTAGTATTAGGATGATGGTGTCCCTAAATTTTAATGTTAACAATTGTTGACAATGAAGCTGTGATATTAAGCTCGAAAATGAGCTATATTAGTTGATAGTAATATTGCGTTTGGTGATATCACAGTTTTGGATGTAGTTGTAAAGGAGAGATGTAAATGTTGATTTTAACCCGTCGAGTGGGCGAGACCCTGATTATTGGTGATGATGTTACCGTGACTGTACTCGGTGTAAAAGGTAATCAAGTGCGGATTGGTGTGAATGCTCCAAAGGATGTATCAGTACATCGTGAGGAGATCTATGAGCGCATTCAGCAAGAGAAAGCACAGCAGGCGGCTGCTGCCGCTGAGCAAGATTAATTTTTATCGCTGGTTTTCATGGTAACAAGTAGGTAGTTTGAATGGCGGAGTCGAAAGGCTCTGCTTTTTTTATGAATAAATATCAAATAAATGCGAGATTTAGCTTTTCTCTTGGTGCTTTTTTTGCGAGAATACGCCGCATGTTGGAGAGCTGGCCGAGTGGCTGAAGGCGCACCCCTGCTAAGGGTGTATAGGGGTAACTCTATCGAGGGTTCGAATCCCTCGCTCTCCGCCATTATTTATTGATTTTATTGGAAAAACTCCTCCGGTAAATAGAAGAGATAATGAGTTGACATGTGTTAGTTAAATTAGCATAATGCGCACCTCAGAACAATGCGCTCGTAGCTCAGCTGGATAGAGTACCTGGCTACGAACCAGGGGGTCGCAGGTTCGAATCCTGCCGAGCGCACCATATAGAATAAAAAAACCAGCAAATTGCTGGTTTTTTTATGCCTGTGTATCTCTCCTGCTCTCACCAATAGCGCTTTCTTAGGGGATCACTGACTAAGTCTGGATGAGTTTAGGCTGAGAGGGGGTTGCTCTCATTTGTTCCGAAATGCGCAGTAATGGTCGTTCTATTGGGGTGGTTTTCAGTAAAAATGAGGGTGGCTTCAGCTAGCATAAGATATTCATGACTTGATCAGAGCTTCCTTGGTGAAGCGTCTTCAGGCTTTTGATTGTCCATGCTTGCATGGTCTGTAATCATTGGGTGTTGGTGTAAGCCGTTGTTTCACGCTCCACAAGTGGAGTGGTCATGGCCGGCGTTAGGCAGTGTGGTGAGAGTCAAAGTGTGAAAGCTGTTAAGGCGTAGTGCGGGGTTTGTGATTGTCTAGTGTGGTTTGAAAATATGGTGCCTGGGAGAGGACTTGAACCTCCACGGGGTTGCCCCCACTAGCACCTGAAGCTAGCGTGTCTACCAATTTCACCACCCAGGCATGTGCAATGAATTCGAGCAGGGTGCCCGATGAGGGCGAACTATACAGAGGCGTTTTTTTTCTGTCAATACTTTCAATTGTCGGGCGGTACTATTTTTTATGGCAAGCCTGGCAACTGGCTGAGCCGGGGAATGCGATGATTGAGTGGTTGTGATGTTCAGTGCCCTGATCTTCTGCTGTGCTGTTGTGGCAGTCCAAGCAACTTACCCCAGCTCTGGTGTGCGCATCATCGACGATACGGGTGAGTGGTTGAAGATGTGCTTGTTGATGGCACTCTATGCAGGGTGCGCTCTGTTGAGTGGTGTCTGCGTAAGCGAGTGGTGCGTTGATAAAAACGAGTGCGGCTGTAGCTAGCCAGTAGTAAGTATGTGAAATTGCTCTGCATGGCTGTTGTTCGTGCTGTTTGTTTAGGTTTGGTGTGGTTGTTTGGTTGGAAATCATTTTGTATCCCCTGAAAGTGGTTGAGGATGGTCACTTTTTTCATTGTAGCCTCGGCCTGAAAAAAGTGTAACTTTGCGCGTCCCGAATTTAACTGGGTTCATTCAGATGCTGCATAAATTTTCAAGATTAATTGCGCCTAACAGGTTAGAATACCCGGATCATATAAGTAAGATAGCAGAGTAAACTGAGAATTCATGACTAAACAGCCGCAGAGTGACCCACACGCTGACCGCGAGGCCTGCAAATACGATAACCCTATTCCCAGCCGTGAGTTCATCATGGAGATCATCGCTGAGGCCGGTAAACCGCTCACCCGTAACTACTTGATCGAGAAGCTTGATCTGCAAGAGCCTGAGCAGATCGAGGCGCTGCGTCGTCGGCTTCGCGCCATGGAGCGTGACGGGCAGTTACTGTACAACCGTCGCGGTGCCTATTGTCTTATTGATCAGACAGATTTGGTGCGTGGGCGTGTTGCTGGGCATCCGGATGGCTTCGGTTTTCTGATTCCTGATGAAGGCGGGGATGACCTGTTTCTTTCCGATCGTCAAATGCGCCAGGTTTTTCATGGTGACCGAGTGGTGGCTTATGTTTCCGGCGTGGATCGGCGCGGTCGTCGTGAGGGCTCAATCGTTGAAGTGTTGGAGCGCAGTCACACGCATGTAGTGGGTCGTTTTTATGTGGAGGATGGGATTGGCTTTATTCGCCCAGACAATAAACGTATTGCGCAGGATATTCTGGTGCCGGTCGATCAATATGGCGGTGCTAAGCATGGTCAGTTCGTCACTCTGGAAGTGTTGTCATACCCTACGGTTAAACGTGAAGCGGTTGGCAAAGTTACCGAGGTTTTGGGTGATCATATGGCGCCGGGAATGGAGATTGATGTCGCCATTCGCTCCTATGGGTTGCCTGAGAAGTGGCCGCAGTCAGTTTTAGATGAAATTAAGAAGTTTGGTGAGCAGGTGCCTGAAGAGGCTAAGCAGGGTCGAGAGGATATCCGCGAGCTGCCTTTGGTGACCATCGATGGCGAAGATGCGCGGGATTTTGATGACGCTGTTTTTTGTGAATCTCACGGCAAAGGGTGGCGTCTATTGGTCGCAATTGCCGATGTCTCTGCCTACGTTGAAAATAACGCCCCGCTGGATGTTGAGGCGCGTGAGCGGGGTAACTCAGTCTACTTCCCGGAGCGTGTGGTGCCGATGTTGCCGGAGGTGCTCTCCAATGGTCTCTGTTCAATTAACCCCAAGGTCGATCGTCTCTGCATGGTTTGCGAGATGTTTATTACGGCGCAGGGTGCGGTGCGTAAATATCGCTTCTTTGAAGGTGTGATGCGCTCACATGCCCGCCTCACCTATAATAAAGTGGCTGCGATGTTAGTGGATCAAGATAAGGATCTTCGCGCCGAATATGCGAATGTTTTGCCGCATGTCGAGGAGTTACACCGACTCTATGGTGCGCTGGATAGTCGTCGTAAAAAACGGGGTGCGATTGAGTTTGATACCACCGAAACACGCATTGTCTTTGCTGAGGATCGCAAGATCGAGAAGATTGTGCCCACGACACGCAATGTCGCACACATGATGATTGAAGAGTGTATGTTGGCGGCGAATGTTTCGGCGGCGGATTATATGTTGACCGGTAAGATTGCCACGCTCTATCGCATACATGAAGAGCCGCAGGAGAAGAAGATTGAGAAGCTCAAGGAGTTTCTTGCCGAGCTGGGTCTTAGTTTGCGTTGCCGCACCAAACCAACGGCAGGCCACTACACCAAGTTATTGACCGATATTCAGGATCGGGCGGATAAACACCTGATCCAAACAGTGATGTTGCGCAGTATGAGTCAAGCGGTTTATCACCCGGATAATGTGGGCCACTTTGGTCTTGCATATGAAAGTTACGCACACTTCACCTCGCCTATTCGCCGTTATCCGGATCTGTTGGTTCATCGCGCAATTAAGCATCTCATCTCGGGTAAGTCGCTAAACGAGTTTGTTTACTCAAAAAGTGACATGGCTAACTTGGGTGAGCACTGCTCCATGACGGAGCGCCGTGCCGATGAAGCGACGCGTGATGCAACCGATTGGCTGAAATGTGAGTATATGCTGGATAAGGTCGAGCAGGAGTTCGATGGTATTGTGACCAGCGTAACCGGTTTCGGGCTCTTTGTTGAGATGAAGGATATCTATATAGAGGGGTTGATTCATATCACCTCACTTGCCGATGACTATTTTCACTTCGATCCAGCCAAGCATCGCCTGCAAGGTGAGCGGAGCGGAATTTCATATCGCTTGGCTGATCCTGTTCGTGTGCGAGTTACAAGAGTCGACCTAGATGACCGCAAAGTTGATTTTGAACTTGTGCCCTCTGAGGCGGATCAAAAAGCATTGGCTGATGCGCCAGCGCCTAAGCCAAAGCGCCCGCGTAAGCCACGTAAACCTCGCCATCATCAAGCCGAAGCAGCGGCAGTCAAGTCAGATGAGAGCAAGCCAGCAGCATCTGTAGAGGAAGGTGACAAGCCGCAGGGCAAGGGTCGGCCAAAACGCAAGCGCAAACCTAAGCCGAGAAAGGCAAAGCCTCAGGATTAGGTGACAGTGGCTGATCAGGTTATATTTGGATTGCACGCGGTGCACTCGCTACTTCAATACAACGGCAAGCTGGTTGTTGAGTTGCAGGTGGCAGATCAACGCCGTGACTCTCGTTTGGCTGAAATTGTGGCGCTGGCTGAAAATAGTGGGATTGCGGTTCGCCAAGTTTCGCGAGAGGTGTTGGATAGTGGCAGTAGTGGTGCGCGTCACCAAGGGGTGTTGGCGCTGTGTAAGCAGAGCCCCAGCTACCATGAAAAAGATCTGCCTTACCTGCTGGATGCTGTTGAAACTGCGCCACTACTGCTGATTCTTGACGGCGTGACAGACCCACATAACCTAGGTGCCTGCCTTCGCAGTGCAGATGCCGCGGGTGTTCATGCGGTGATAGCCCCAAAGGATAAGGCGGCTGGGCTGAATGCCACGGTTCGCAAAGTGGCGTGTGGTGCGGCTGAGCATGTTCCCTTCTTTCAAGTAACCAATCTGGCACGTACCTTGCGGCTGTTACAGGCGCGTGGTATTTGGTTGGTCGGTGCCGCAGGTGAGGCTCAAAGCACTCTGCACCAAGCTGATCTTAAAGGCCCTCTTGGGCTGGTGATGGGGAGTGAGGGTAAAGGTATGCGCCGATTGACCCGCGAACACTGCGATCTGTTGGTTAATATTCCAATGCACGGTTCGGTCTCCAGTCTTAACGTCTCTGTGGCGACGGGGGTCTGCCTGTTTGAGGCGGTGCGCCAGCGCCACGCTTGATTTTCTATTTGATTAAGCCCCCACGCTTCACAACCTATTGATTCCACACTGAAACGACTCTCTAGTCTAAAATGTCTGCTGTTGGTGTGTGTTTCTTGATTGCATTATTTGCCGAGCTTAAGTAGAATGCGCGTTCCCGTGCTTGTGTGCGCGGGTTTTTTGTATTAACTCCTTGCCTTTCGCGCTATGCCGAAGGCCAGAAAAAGTCCGAAGGGAGCTTTTAATGAAACATTATGAAATCGTATTTCTGGTTCACCCGGATCAGAGCGAGCAGGTCTCTGCAATGATCGAGCGTTACCGTGGAATCATCGAGGCGGATGAAGGTAAAATTCATCGTCTAGAAGATTGGGGTCGCCGCCAGTTGGCCTATCCTATTAACAAAATTCATAAGGCACACTATGTTCTGATGAATGTTGAGTGCTCAAAAAATGCATTGGATGAGTTGACCAGTATGTTCCGCTTTAATGACGCAGTGCTGCGTAATATGGTTGTCAGCATGAAGGGCCCAGTGGTTGAAGCTTCACCACAAGCACGTCGTGAAGAGAGTCAAGGGCGTACTGAAGAGACTAAAGCGGCTGCAGAATAGGCACCGTTTGTTATTTGAATTGTAAAGATAGGATATAGAGATGGCTCGTTATTTTCGTCGTAGAAAGTTCTGCCGCTTCACGGCAGAGGGTGTTACAGAAATCGATTACAAAGATCTCGCTACCCTGAAAAATTATGTTACTGAAACCGGTAAAATTGTACCTAGTCGTATTACAGGCACAAAAGCGCGCTATCAGCGTCAGCTCTCTACCGCTATCAAACGTGCTCGTTTTCTTGCGCTATTGCCTTACTGTGATGCGCACGAAAACTAAGCCGTTTATGCACAAAGTATAAGGTAGGTATAGGTTATGCGGTCTTTGGCATCATTTATTATGCGTGGCCGCATGCAGGCAGTTCTGATTACAATACTGTTTGCTGGACTGTCGTTGCCGCTCGCGCCCTTTATCTACCTAAGTGGCGGTGCGGTGGCGTTAGTGACACTGCGCTTGGGTGCGGTGAGTGGTTTTTCGGTCGTTCTCATGTCCGGTGCAGTGATTTCACTGTTAGCGATGATTGCCATGGGGAGTCTGCTTCCCGGCATCGTATTCATGGCTATGATTTGGCTGCCCGTTTGGGCGCTATCAGTACAGTTGCGGCAGAGCGGCTCACTCAATTACGTGATCGCCATTACGTGTGGGATCGGGTTGTTATTGACTCTAGTGGCCCACTTGCTACTGGGCGATCCGGTGGTTTGGTGGCAGCAGGTATTGGAGCCGCTCTTGGCAACCATGGGTGACGCGGCTGGTGGTGTCGAAATGGCCGCTTTTACCGAGCAGTTGTCTCGGTTGATGACGGCGATTGTTGTGGTTGCCTTGACGCTGAATATACTATTTGGCCTTTTTATTGGGCGATGGTGGCAGTCGCAGCTCTATAATCCGGGTGGGTTTCAGCTGGAGTTTCATCAGCTGCGTCTACCAAAAGCACTCGCATGGGTAACCCTTGTGGTGATGTTAGTATCTATGTTTGCCCAACAGGGCGCAGGGATGCTGGCCGGCAATCTGATGATTGTTTTGGTCTTTTTCTACCTCCTGCAGGGGGTGGCGATTATCCATGGTGTGGTTGCTGAACGAAAAATGAGTGTGGGCTGGTTGATCGGCCTCTATTTTTTGATGGTGTTTGCACTGCCACAAGTGGCAGCACTGTTGATGCTGCTGGGGCTTGGCGATACATGGCTTGATATACGCCGGCGCCTCTCCCGCCCCGAGAAAGATCAGCAAAAGAGTGATGATCAGGACAGCGTTGATTGAATTTAATGATTAAACAAGAGGTGTATTGGGATGGATGTGATTCTTCTCGAGAAAGTTCGTAACCTGGGAAGCCTGGGTGATAAAGTTTCTGTAAAATCGGGCTATGGCCGTAATTTTTTGATTCCACAAAGTAAGGCAGTGCCGGCAACAGCATCAAACATTGCCTCTTTTGAAGCGCGTCGTGCTGAGCTTGAAAAGGAAGCATCTGAGCTGCTGGTAGCCGCTCAAGTGCGTGCGGAAAAGCTGGAAGGATTGGCTGCGGTGACCATCGTGGGTAATGCAGGTGATGAAGGTAAACTGTTTGGCTCTATCGGCACAGCTGATATTGCAGCAGCGGTAACAGCGGCGGGTGTTGAGCTTAGCAAAGCCGAAGTGCGTATGCCTGAAGGGGCTATTCGTGCGGTAGGCGAATACAGCGTTACAGTTCACCTGCACGTTGATGTTGATAGCCAAGTGAGTGTCAGCGTAACGGCTGAGTAACACAGCGGCAAAAGAGGGCGGGTACTCGACACGGGTGCCCGCCTTTTTTCGTTGTGCTATCTGTGCCCTGTAGGAGTGCAGATGCTGCATGCCCTTCTATTATGATAACCTCCCTGCTAACTCTCTATTCTGAATAAAGCGATTATGTCCCCAAAAACAAACTCGGGTAATCCGGTCGATGAGTCGACAGCCTCCTTAAAGATTCCACCGCACTCAATTGAAGCGGAGCAGTCGGTACTCGGCGGCCTTATGCTAGATAATAACGCCTGGGATCAGGTGCTTGACCTAGTCGCCGAGGAGGACTTTTATCGTCATGATCATCGGATGATTTTTGCGGCAATTGCCGTTCTCGCAGGACGAAACGATCCGTGTGATGTAATCACACTCTCTGAACAGCTGGATAAAATGAAAGAGCTAGAGGGTGTTGGGGGGCTGAGTCAACTGGGGATGTTGGCAAAAAACACCCCGAGTGCCGCCAATATTCGTGCCTATGCTGAAATAGTGCGCGAAAAATCAGTGCTGCGGCAGTTGATTGATGTGGGAACAACGATTGCCAATAGTGGCTATCAGCCCGATGGGCGCAATAGTAGTGAGCTGCTTGATCTTGCGGAGAGTCTGGTTTTCAAAATTGCCGAGCAGGGGTCGAAAAGTAAACAGGGCTTTCAGGATATTAACGAGCTGTTGGTCAAGGCGGTTGATAAAATTGACACGCTCTACAACAGTGACTCACCGATTACCGGTATCACCACCGGTTTTGTCGACTTTGATAAACAGACCTCGGGGATGCAGCCTTCCGATTTAATTATTGTTGCGGGTCGACCCTCCATGGGTAAAACAACTTTTTCAATGAATATTGCTGAAAATGCAGCATTGAAAACCAAAAAACCAGTGGCTATTTTCAGCATGGAGATGCCAGGTGAGCAGTTGGTGATGCGGATGCTCTCCTCCTTTGGTCGTATTGATCAGACTAGGCTGCGTAGTGGTAATCTCGAGGATGAAGATTGGCCGCGCCTTACCTCGGCTGTTTCACTGCTACAACAGACGCAGATTTTTATTGATGATACCCCCAGCCTAAGCCCCAACGATCTGCGTGCACGCTCTCGTCGGTTGGTGCGTGAACATGGTGATCTGGCGCTGATCGTCATTGATTATTTACAGCTGATGCAGGTGCCGGGGTCAAAAGAGAATCGTACCGCTGAAATATCTGAAATTTCACGCTCGTTGAAAGCGTTGGCCAAAGAGTTGAATGTGCCGGTTGTGGCGCTCTCTCAGCTCAATCGTAGCTTGGAGAGCCGCCCCAATAAACGTCCGATTAACTCTGATTTGCGTGAATCCGGGGCGATTGAGCAGGATGCAGATGTGATTGTCTTTATCTATCGTGATGAGGTCTATAACGAAGATAGCCCAGATAAAGGCGTGGCGGAGATAATCATCGGCAAGCAGCGTAATGGGCCCATTGGCACTACCCGCCTGACATTTTTGGGTAAATATACCAAGTTCGAAAACTACGCCGGCCCAGCTTATGATGAGGATGGACTGACGTGATGCAACGAGCCTGGGCTAGCATCGATCTGGTCGCGCTACAGCGTAATCTATCGATTGCAAAACAGGCCGCGCCACAAAGTAAACTGTTGGCAGTAATCAAGGCGGACGGCTATGGTCATGGTCTCTGCCAAGTCGCCGAGGCGTTGCAAGCTGCCGATGGTTTTGGTGTGGCTTGCCTACAAGAGGCGATCAAGCTGCGCGAGGCGGGTATTCAAAAAACGATTTTACTGCTGGAAGGGGTTTTCAGCCCTGAAGAGCTTAAATGGGTAGAGCGCTATAAATTATCGATGGTTGTTCATCAGGTTCAGCAGCTCGAGTGGCTAGAGCAGTTAGCTGATAGCCGTGATTGCTTGATCTCTACCTGGTTGAAGCTTGACACAGGGATGCACCGCTTGGGTTTTTCTGCCGCTCAGTTTGTTGAGGCCGAAGCGCGTCTGAAAAGTTGCGCAGCGGTTGATGGTGATATTACCGTGATGAGCCATTTTGCAAATGCGGATTTGCCGACTCACCCTGCTAATCAGCAGCAACTCTCTCTGTTGAATGCGTTATCGAAAACATCACCAAAAAGCATGGCAAACTCCGCAGCACTGCTTGCGCTGCCGCAGAGCCATTTTGACTGGGTGCGTCCGGGTATCATGCTTTTTGGCTGCTCCCCGTTTGCCGAGTGGCCAGCTGAAGGGTGTGAGCTGCACCCTGTGATGACGTTAAAGGCGAGGCTGTTTGAGATAAAGTCGCTTAAAAAGGGTGATGCTATCGGCTATGGTGGTGGCTGGGTCTCTCCTGAGGATATGAAGGTGGGCGTGGTCTCAATCGGCTACGGTGATGGTTACCCGCGTCATGCTGCCAATGGCACGCCGGTCTGGATTAATGGCTATGAGTGCTCACTGGCGGGGCGAGTCTCTATGGATATGATCTGTGTGGATCTGCGTAACTATCCCGACGCCCAATGTGGTGATGAAGCTGTTTTATGGGGTGCTGGGCTTGCCATAGAGCGCGTTGCCGCAGCGGCAGGAACAATTGGCTATGAGTTGCTGTGCGGGATTACCCCACGGGTTAAATTGGAATATTTGCGGGTGAGCGATGGCCAAGGTTAAAACAGTTTTTGCCTGTACCGAGTGCGGTGCTCAGGCAGGTAAGTGGGCGGGTCAATGTGCCGACTGTGGGGTTTGGAACTCACTGGTTGAGCAGAAGCTGGAGTCGGCATCGCCGGCCAATGTTCACCCCCGTTTTGCAGGTTATAGTGGTGGGGTTCGTGCACAGATACAGATGCTCTCCGATGTGGAACGCCGCACCGATCTGAAAACACGCACGGGCATTAATGAGCTGGATCGAGTATTGGGCGATGGCTTGGTGCATGGTGCGGTTGTGATGCTGGGCGGTGACCCCGGTATCGGTAAGTCTACTCTATTACTACAAGCGATCGCCGCGTTGAGTGACCGGCTACCTTGCCTCTATATTACTGGTGAGGAGTCACTGTATCAGGTGAGTGCGCGTGCTCAGCGGCTCGGCCTGCAACTGGATCGCCTTCAGTTACTGGCAGAGACCTGTGTTGAGCGTATCTTGGAAATTGCTCAACAAGCCAAACCTAAAGTGATGGTTATCGACTCCATTCAGACGGTTTATACCGAAGTGCTTCAGTCAGCACCCGGTGGGGTCTCTCAGTTGCGCGAAAGCGCGGCGATGCTGGTGCGTTATGCTAAACAGAGTGATACCGCGATTTTTCTGGTTGGGCATGTCACAAAAGAGGGGACGCTGGCAGGGCCAAGAGTGTTAGAGCACATGGTCGACACGGTGCTCTATTTCGAAGGTGATGCCAGTAGCTCATTTCGTGCTATACGAGCCATTAAAAACCGCTTTGGTGCGGTAAACGAGCTAGGTATGTTTGCCATGACCGAAAAGGGGCTGCGCGCCGTTACCAACCCCTCGGCGATGTTTCTTTCACGGCACCCCGAGCCAGTCCCGGGTAGTGTGGTGATGGTTACCCGCGAGGGAACTCGGCCGCTGCTGGTAGAGGTTCAGGCGCTGGTGGATGAGAGTCATCTAGCCAATCCGCGACGTGTCAGCATTGGCCTGGAACACAACCGTTTGGCGATGTTGCTGGCGGTACTGCATCGGCATGGCGGTATACCCACCTTTGACCAGGATGTGTTTGTGAATGTGGTTGGTGGTGTTCGGGTCACCGAAACAGCGGCCGATCTGGCAGTGATTCTGGCGGTACTCTCCAGTTTGCGTAATCGGCCACTGGATAATGGGACGATTGTGTTTGGTGAGGTTGGGCTATCCGGTGAAGTGCGACCGGTACAGAGTGGGCTTGATCGCTTGAAAGAGGCAGCAAAGCACGGTCTTAAACGTGCAATCATACCAAAAGAGAATGCCCCCAAAGGTGGAGTTGAGGGGTTAGAGGTTATAGCTGTCAGCCGATTGAGTGATGCCTTAGGCTATTTGTAGCCGCCAGAACTTATTGATCTTTGCTCTCAATCAGGGCGGCAAGTTCACGATCGAGAATGCTCTCATCGCCTAAATTCAACTCAATTAAGCGGCGCAGGTGAGTGATGCTCTCCAAACCGATGTGCAGGCAGTTGAAGCCGATATGCTGATCATCCAGGTGTGTCACCTCAGCCTCCATTCTGATTGAGATAGTATTCTCACCCCCGTCAAGATCAAGCTCAATCAGGAACTTCTCTCCCAGTGCACCTTCCCAGTCGCGGGGTCGCTCCAGCAGTGCTCCCTTTAATGAAATATCGACAAGCGGACTGCTCCAGCTGCCCATAACATTGACCATGTTGGCCGTCGCCTCAAATGGTATGCGTGTAAAGCGTCTCTTCTCTATCATATTCTCCCCCGGGTAGGCTTAGTATTAAACTACTGCATTAAAAGCCGATGATGCAATCTTTTTCTGGCTACTTGGTGAGTAGTAGATTCTTTAGGATACGTTGATATATCGAGCTAAGAAGGTCAAGGTCACTACTGCGTACACACTCGTTTACCTTGTGAATGGTTGCGTTGATCGGTCCTAATTCCACCACTTGTGAGCCGGTTGGTGCAATAAAGCGCCCATCCGAGGTGCCGCCGGATGTGGAGAGTTCGGCACGGTAGCCGGTGACTGACTCAATGGCATCACCTGTGGCCTCGACTAATGCGCCCGCCTTGGTTAGAAAGGCGAGCCCTGACAAATTCCACTCTATTTGATAATTGAGCTGATGGCGATCAAGCAGTGACTCCACCTGTTGCTGGAGCTTTTGGTGAGTGGTTTCAGTTGAGTATCTGAAGTTGAAAATAACCTCGCACTCACCAGGGATCACATTGGTCGCCCCGGTGCCGCTGTTAATATTGGATATTTGAAAGGAGGTGGCAGGGAAAAATTCATTCCCATTGTCCCACTCAATGGCACAGAGTTCGGTGAGTGCGGGCATCGCCTTGTGTATCGGGTTTTCCGCCAGATGGGGGTAGGCAACATGCCCCTGAATCCCTTTGATCACTAGACGGCACCCCAGCGAGCCGCGCCGCCCATTTTTGATAACATCGCCCAGTTTTGTGGTGCTTGACGGTTCACCCACCAAACAGTAATCCATCTTTATATTGTTTTTCTCAAGGTAGTCGACAACTTTGACCGTGCCATTGATTGAGGGGCCCTCCTCATCACTGGTGATCAAGAAGCCAATGGTTCCAAGGTGATCAGGGTGCTGTGCTACAAATGCTTCACAGGCCGTTATCATCGCCGCAAGACTGCCTTTCATATCGGCTGCGCCACGTCCGTAGAGGTAGCCATCGCGCTCTGTCGCCTCAAAAGGCGGCGAGTCCCACTCACTTATGGGGCCTGTTGGCACCACATCAGTATGCCCTGCAAATGCAAATAGAGGCTTAGATTCGCCACGATGCGCCCAAAAATTATCGACTTCACCGAAGGGGAGCCGAGTGATGGTAAAGCCAATCGCTTCAAGCCGCTCAATCATTAAATTATGACACCCCCCATCGGAAGGGGTAACCGAGGGTCGGTTGATCAACTGTTTGGCGAGGGTTAGGGTTGCTGAACTCATTGAATATCAATTCTTTATTGTTGTGATACGGTTGTGTTAATCATAGCAGAAAAGAGGGTTGGGGCGTTACTTGCTGAGCTGTTCAATACGACAATGATCCCAAGGGTGGGCTTTCGATAGGCTTAGTGTGTTAATTGCAGTATAATGTGACGACTTTTTAGTGTGTATTTAAAAGAACGGGCGTTGTCAGCGCTACCGTTCGGCATCCGAGGATGGAAAATGACAAAACAATCAAGTTACTCCTACGAAGATTTGATTCGTTGTGGGCAAGGTGAAGTTTTTGGCCCTGGTAACGCACAACTGCCTGCACCGCCCATGCTGATGTTGGATCGCATTATGACGATCTCTGAGGAGGGTGGGGAGCACGGTAAAGGACAGATTATTGCCGAGCTGGATATCAACCCCGATATGTGGTTTTTTGAGTGTCATTTTAATAATGATCCGGTGATGCCGGGTTGTTTAGGGCTGGATGCCATGTGGCAGTTAGTTGGTTTTTATCTGGGTTGGATGGGTGGGCCGGGTCGTGGTCGTGCCTTGGGATCCGGCGAGGTGAAGTTTACAGGCCAGGTAACCCCTGAGTGCAAAAAAGTCACTTATTATATTGATATCAAACGGTTAATTATGCGTCGATTGGTGATGGGTATTGCCGATGCTCGCATGGAGGTGGATGGTCGTGAGATTTACACCGCCAAAGATCTGCGAGTAGGTCTTTTTACCTCAACAGAAAATTTTTAGGGGGTGCTCTTGAAACGCGTCGTTATTACCGGTTTAGGCATTGTTTCCAGCATTGGCAACAATAGACAAGAAGTGGCCGACTCATTGCGACAAGGAAAGTCGGGCATTGAGTACGCCGCTGAATATGCAGAAAGAGGCTTTCGCTCTCATGTTTACGGCTCGATCAATATCGATATTGAAGCGCTGATTGAGCGAAAAATCCGCCGCTTTATGGGCACGGCAGCCGCCTACAACTATATCGCAATGCAGCAAGCGGTTGAGATGTCAGGTTTGACAGAAGCGCAGATATCCCACCCGCGTACTGGTCTAATCGTGGGGTCCGGTGGCGCATCCCATGCCAACTCCGTTGCCGCTGCAGACATTCTGCGTGAGCGTGGAATTCGCCGTGTTGGGCCTTACATGGTGCCAAAAACCATGGGTTCAACCACTTCGGCTAATTTGGCAACTGCCTTTAAAATCAAAGGCATCAACTACTCAATCAGCTCAGCCTGTTCGACCAGCGCCCACTGTATTGGTAATGCTTGTGAGCAGATTCAAATGGGCAAACAGGATGTTGTCTTTGCCGGTGGTGGTGAGGAGCTGAGCTGGGAAAGCTCCTTGATGTTTGATGCCATGGGCGCGCTCTCAAAAAAATATAACGAAACCCCTGGCAAGGCCTCCCGTGCTTACGATGCCCACCGCGATGGTTTTGTCATCTCCGGTGGTGGTGGTCTGGTGGTGTTGGAGTCATTGGAGCATGCCGAAGCGCGTGGTGCCAAAATCTATGCCGAGATCGTAGGCTATGGCGCAACATCCGATGGTTTTGATATGGTGCAGCCATCCGGAGAAGGCGCAGTGCGCTGTATGCAGCTGGCGATGTCGACGGTTGATGGGGAAATTGACTATATCAACGCCCACGGAACCAGTACCCCAGCGGGTGATGTGAAAGAGCTGGGTGCGATTCGTGAAGTGTTTGGTAATGATATGCCCAAAATCAACTCGACTAAATCACTCACCGGACACGCACTGGGAGCGGCGGGTGTGAATGAAGCGATCTATTCACTCATTATGATGGAAGAGGGCTTTGTGGCTGCATCCGCCAATATTGACGAGCTTGATGAAGCCGCGCATGGGATGCCGATTGTGCGCGAACTTGAAGAGCTGCGTCTGGACAGAGTGATGAGTAACAGCTTTGGTTTTGGTGGTACTAACGCAACACTGGTGATGCAGCGTTACGCGGGGTAGTATCCACCTCTATATAAAGGGCGCTCTGTGGAGTGCCCTTTATTCTACACGCCGTTTCCCTTGCCATGAAAAACCTCACCTTATCTCGACCTTCCGATGAATGACTTCTGTTACGCCCCTCCTGTAGATGATGGCCTGGATGTTATCTACCAGGATGAGCAGCTAATTGTTGTCAGCAAACCGAGCGGGCTGCTCTCCGTGCCGGGACGGGGAGCAGACAAACAAGATTGTATGATCCACCGAGTTCAACGTAGTTTTGCAGATGCGTTGATCGTGCACCGTCTGGATATGTCGACATCCGGTATTCTACTTTTGGCGCGCAGTAAAGAGGTACATCGGCTGCTCAGTTACGCCTTCCAGGTGCGGCGAGTCGAAAAACAGTACACAGCGCTCGTTGCGGGCAGACCGGGTATTGAGAGTGGTGAAATTAATTGGCCACTTATTTGTGATTGGCCCAATCGCCCGCGACAGAAAGTTGACCATGAAGTGGGCAAACCCAGCTTAACCCGTTACCACTGCCTATCCTATGATGAAATCTTAGACGCGACACGTGTTGCGCTGTCGCCCGTCACGGGGCGCTCTCATCAGCTGCGGGTGCACATGTTATCCCTAGGCCACCCAATTCTGGGGGACTCCCTCTACGCCCCGCCTGATATTAAGATAAAAGCACCGCGCCTCCAACTACATGCCAACGAAATGGTTATTCAACACCCCACTTCGGGTGAATTACTGCGGCTCTATTCTGAACCGCCGTTTTAATGGGTCAAGATAATAAATTGTGATAATGTGAAGTGATGAGAGTAAAACGATATAAAAATCCAATAATCCCAATGGTGCTATTTTTTATCGCGCTAATTTTCAGCAGCGTGGCGCACAGCGAATCCGACGAGAATAGCGAAATATCTTTTGAGGCGTGGCTTGCTGATTTGCGTGATGAGGCGCTGCGCGAGGGTATTTCAGCAGAAACCGTCAGGTTGGCTTTAACTGACTTGGAGGTGGTGGAGAGAGTGGTGGCACTTGATCGTCGCCAACCAGAGTTCACCCAGACTTTTTGGTCTTACTTCGATGCCCGTATAACAGATTGGCGTATCCAACGTGGCAAGCGCATGTTGAAAAAACATGCCAAACTGCTTGCGGAGATAGAGAAGCAGTACGGTGTCCCGGCACGTTATCTGGTCGCCTTTTGGGGTATGGAGACCAACTACGGAAACTATCTTGGCAAACACTCAACGATCGCTTCACTGGCAACCTTGGCATACGACCCCCGGCGCAGCACCTTCTTTCGCAAACAGTTGATTAATGCGCTGCGGATTATCGATCAGGGGCATGTGAAAACGGAAGATATGGTGGGTTCATGGGCGGGTGCCATGGGCCACCTACAATTTATGCCGAGCACTTTTTTGCAGTATGCCGCCGATGGCGACAATGATAAACGTATTGACCTATGGGAAAGTCTGCCCGATGTTTTTGCCTCAGGGGGGCACTATCTAAAAAGTATCGGCTGGCGTTATGGCGAGCTTTGGGGGCGCGAAGTACGCCTGCCTTCGGATTTTGATTGGCAACAAGCCACGCTGAAAAATCGCCAAACGGTTGATTACTGGCGTTCACGAGGTGTCACCAAAGCGGATGGGCGTTCACTGGCAAAAGATAAGACATTAGGTTCGATTATCCTCCCCCAGGGTGCCGCTGGCCCGGCTTTTCTGGTTTATGAAAACTTTGACGTGATTATGGATTGGAACCGATCAATTAAATATGCCATTGCGGTCGGGCACCTGGCTGATCGTCTCATTGAACTGCCCGAGTTGAAAGGAGGCCGAAATGCCGATAATCGCCCCTTGAGCTTTGATGCGGCAAAAGAGATGCAGCAACGCCTTAATGAATTAGGCTTTGATGCCGGCACACCCGACGGCATCGCAGGACGCAAAACCCGTGAAGCGGTACGCAGTTACCAAGCTTCTATTGGCTTAGTGGCAGATGGATTTCCTTCGGTTTCGATTCTGGAAAAGCTACAGCAACAGCAAGGTGCGGATTAGTTGAAAGAGTGGCAGAATGTTTTTTTATAAAAAACTAAAGGAACTTATTGCCCGGGACGTTAGGTGAACTGGGAGCGGTAAATATCTTCGAAAATGTTGAAAGATATATCCGCTAAGCACAATCTAGATGAGGCGATACCCGTGGATGTTTGGGTGGGTCTTGGGAGATACTAAAATGGCTCTATCAGTTCAAACCAACGTAATGTCACTTTCCGCACAGCGTGCACTTGCCAATACCGACAGCATGCTGAGTACCTCGATGACGCGCCTTTCAACTGGCTTGCGTGTAAACAGTGCAATGGATGATGCAGCAGGACTTGCGATTGCTGAACGTATGAATGCCCAGGTTAAGGGTATGAATGTGGGTATTCGAAATGCATCGGATGGCATCTCCATGGCGCAAACCGCTGAGGGTGCGCTGGGTTCAATTGGTGATTTAATGCAGCGTATGCGTGAGTTGTCTGTGCAGTCTGCCAACGGCACCAACTCCGTAAGTGACCGCGCTAACCTAGACGCTGAATTTCAGGAGCTCGCCTCTGAGGTGACGCGTGTAATTACTTCTACCGAATTCAATGGACAAGCCATTTTGGGTGGAGATGCTGGGGCGTTTAACTTCCAAGTAGGCGCTAACAATCAGGCGGATAACCGGATTACAGTCACCACCTCTAACTATACGACAGCAACAACGATTACTGCGGTAACGGGTGGCGACATCACCACCTCTGGGAATGCGGCGACCGCGATGGATAATATTGATGCAGCGATTGATACCATTACCAGTACACGGGCAAATCTGGGTGCGGCGCAGAGTCGAATGGAGTCTGCGATTAATGTTTTGCGCATTAATGCTGAAAATCAAGAGGCGGCGCGTGGTCGTATAATGGATGCGGATTTTGCGACAGAAACAGCAACTTTGACTAAAGGTCAGGTGTTACAGCAAGCGGGTATTGCGATGTTGTCACAGGCCAATCAATCCTCACAAAATGTGTTGAGCTTGTTACGGTAGCTAATGGGTCGATCCTCCCCCTCATTTGGGGGGGGCGTTAGTTTCAATGTGAAAAAAGGACAATGAGCATGAATATACCTACGCAGTTGCCATTGGACCCATCAAAAGTTGCAATTACACCTCAACCTAGCCAACGCGTTCAGAACACCGAGCCTACTCAGGTAGAAATGCTGCCCTTAGCACCATCAGATGAAGCAGAAAAGGCAGAAGAGGTAGATAAGCGTCGTGATGCGCTCGATGATGTGGTTAAAAATTTAAATGATCATGTCCAGCAATATCGTCGTGAATTACAGTTTCAGATTGACGATGAGAGTGGGCGTACGGTTGTTAAGGTGATGAATGTTGAGAATGGTGAGGTGATTCGCCAGATGCCCTCGGAGCAGGTTTTGGCAATGTCTCACCAGCTATCTGAGATAACTGGAACAATGTTCCAGGAGAAAGCCTGAATGTTCTGTATGATTCAGGCTTTCTGCTGTGGAGGTAAAATGTCATGATTAGCGCTCCAGGTATAGGCTCCGGCCTCGACGTGACGGCCATTGTTAATGCGATGATGGGGGTTGAGCGGATTCCGCTGCTACGCCTTGAAGATCGAAAGCAGAGTTTTGAAGATCAAATTAGCGGCTACGGCACACTTCGCAGCGCTTTGGATGATTTTAAAACCGCAATGGATGATCTCTCCAGCCTGGATAAATTTGAAATCTATAAAGCAAGCTCCGGTGATGAAGGGGTTGTTACCGCCACGACTGATAGTGATGCGGCGGCAGGTAGTTATCAGCTGACGGTGGATCGTTTGGCGCAGGCGCATAAAATGGGCTCTGCGGGTATGGTCGCACCCACAACTACCTTTGGTGGTGCCGACCCAGCGGATGCGCTTAATATAACTGCAGGCAGTAGCAGCTTCTCCATCAATACCTATAATGGCGGTGCCGGAATGACCCTGGCCGAGATAAGCGATGCAATTAATGCAAATGCCGATAACGACGCCGTGTCGGCAACTATTATTACCGGCAACAACGGTGAGCAGCAACTGAGTCTCACGTCAAAAAGTAGTGGTTACGATGAGCGTATTCAGGCCAGTTATGCGGGTGCTGGAGACACCTCTGCACTCGGCTTAGCTACACTAAACGATGACCCTGATCTTCCAGGTACTCCCTTGGCTGATTTGAGCAAGCTTGACGCGCTGTTCTCGGTTGATGGTGTTACGGGCATCACTCGAGCCTCCAACGCTATTAATGATGTCATTGGTGGTGTCACCTTAGAGCTGGTCGGTGTGGGTAGCAGCCGGATCGACATCGCAAATGATAAGGATGAGGTTAAAAAATCGATTGAGGGATTTGTCTCTGGTTACAATGACCTTCTGACCAAAATTGACCAGTTGGCTGCGGTTAATACCGGCAAGTTGGCGGGTGATAGCTCGCTGCGCAGAATCGTTTCTGAGTTTCGTAGTGAAATTAATACTGCGGTCGCAGGTGGCAACTTAACCATGTTGTCCGAGGTGGGGGTTACCACCAATAAAGATACCGGAAAGCTGGAGCTGGATGCTGCGGATTTTGATGCGGCTATTGCAAATAACTTTCCTGATGTGGCGCATCTGTTTGGAAATGCCACCGATGGTATCGCCATGCGGCTTGCCGATTCTGCGGATCTGATGCTGAAATCCAGCACGGGCCTTATCGATATTCGCTCAAATGGTTTGCAAGAGAGTGTGAAGCGACTGGATGATAATATTCTCCGTTTGGAGGCGTTGCTCGAGACTCGAGAGGAGAACTACTTCAAACAATTCAGCATGCTGGATGGGTTGGTTTCGAGAATGAATTCAACAGGTGCTTACCTGACTGCTCAGTTGAGTGCAATGTCGAATAATAATTAGCACCTTGAGTTATTATATTGAGCAAAAAACCAGCCTTTTGACTAACGAGTTTCGAGAGGGCTGCTATCCTGAACAGTGCATGTTTTTCTGGGTAAAACAAAAGCTCATATTAGAGTTGCTGGGAATCACCAGAGTGAATGGATTCTCTTTCTTGATTAAAAATAACTTACTGGGGAAGTTTAATGTCATTTCCAAATGCAAGAAAAGGGATCAATCAATATAGTCAGGTTGGCACCTCTTCGGGGGTCGAGTCCGCATCTCCCCACCGCCTTATCCAGTTGCTGATGGAGGGGGCTCTGGATAAATTGGCCGCCGCAAAAGGGTTTGTCGAACGTGGCGATATCGCAGAGAAAGGGCGATTCATCTTTTGGGCAATCTCGATTATTGGTGGCTTGCGGGGTAGCTTGGATATGGATAAAGGGGGTGAAATCTCTCAGAATCTTTACTCCCTTTATGACTATATGGAAAGGCGACTGGTCGAAGCCAATCGCAATGATGATATTGCGATGATTGATGAGGTGATTGATCTGCTACGTGAGGTAAAAGTAGGGTGGGATGAGGTTCCTATGGCGCTAAGAGGTGGTTCCACGCAGGCAGCTCACGGTGAGTGAAAAGTTACAGCGGTTGCTCGATGCAGAGAAAGTGACCGAAAAGATGTATGCGTTGGTGGCTGATAAAGATTGGTCGGCAATGGCGTTATTGCAAGATGAGCGCGATGAAAACTTAAAAGAATACGATCTGCTGCCGGTTGTTGATGCAGAGCAACAGGAGCTACAGGCCGCGCTTCAGCGCATTGTGATGCTAGATGAAAAATTGCGTGAGTTAACTGAAAACTCTCTGCAGCACCTTTCTGAGAGGATTGGTGATTTCAACACCTACCGCCGAGCACAAAAGGCCTACCTGCAAAATTCGGGTAGCTGACCGCTCTCTTTTTACTCCACCCTTTCAATAGCGTGCTCTGGTATTTTTGCTACGGTAGCCGCAATCAGCTCCATCAATTTTGACTGAGTGCAGGGTTTCTCAATAAAAGTATCCTGGGGTCGATGGAGGCAGTAATTTCGGTGCGTCACTCCGCTGGATGTAAATATAAATGCGATATGTGGTTGGTGGGAGCGAATCAGGTCAGCGGCGGCGATGCCGTTGAGCTCAGGCATCTCAATATCGATAATTCCGAGATGATAGTGGTTGCTCTGGTAGGCCAGTGTGACCGCCTCCAGGCCATCGCGTGCGCAGTCAAATGTAAAACCAGCCTCTGCCAGCCAGTGGCTAAGCAGTGTTAGTGTAAGGCAGTCATCTTCTACGAGTAGTATTTTCATGAACTTCCCTTATAGGTCGCATCTAGAGTAAAGTACCCGTCGACCAGTATTGCCAACAAAAGGCAGGGCCGATAATCATGGCTTGTTTAGAGACCCACTAAAGATAGCATGAGCCGTAACTCTATACACTTGCTGATAACTTCTATTTTTTTGGTGGAAGTTCGTTCTCTTCACAACTTATTGATTTTACAGTCATATAAGAAATTCACCAAGCTTGTGGCTACAGCTAATCTCTTTTGTTTAGCTTAGGCGTCTGTCTGTTTTACGTGGTTTTCTGCTTTTTTATCACTACCATAAATAAGATATACGCGGCGAAGGGCTGAAAATATTGTTCAAATCGGGTAGAGTTGGCGCTCAAATTTTTGCTGAATGTAAACAGGGTGTCTTGCACCATAATCTAAGAGGTTCTAACCATGGCTGATTTTAAAATTGCTCCTTCAATCCTCTCTGCTGATTTTGCTCGTCTGGGTGAGGAGGTAGACAAGGTACTTAAATCAGGTGCAGACATCGTTCATTTCGATGTAATGGATAATCACTATGTGCCTAATTTGACTATTGGCCCGCTGGTTTGTGAAGCACTGCGTAAGCACGGTGTTACCGCTGATATTGATGTTCATCTGATGGTCAAGCCGGTAGATCGTATCATTCCCGATTTTGCCAAAGCAGGCGCAAGCTATATTACCTTTCACCCGGAAGCATCCGAGCATGTTGACCGTACCCTCCAGTTGATTAAGGGCGAAGGGTGTAAGTCGGGTCTGGTCTTTAACCCGGCAACCTCACTGGATGTATTGAAGCATGTGATCGATAAGGTGGACATTATACTGCTGATGTCGGTTAACCCAGGTTTTGGTGGTCAGAGTTTTATTCCTGCCACACTGGATAAACTGCGTGAAGCGCGCAAAATCATCGATGAATCGGGCCGCGATATCCGCTTGGAAATAGACGGTGGCGTTAAGGTCGACAACATTCGTGAAATTGCTGAAGCGGGTGCTGATATGTTTGTTGCAGGCTCAGCCATCTTTAATGCGCGCAATGAAGCAGATACCAATGATTACGATACCGTGTTGGCCGCCTTCCGTGCCGAGCTGGCTAAAGTAGCCCGCTAACATATGATCAAACACGTAGGAGCCATCTTTAGATGGCAAAGCGGGAGCGTTGCCTGGCATCAATCTCAAGCCAACGCTTGCCTCTGCAAAATCAGGATTAAGTTATGATTAAAAAACCAGCCATGGTTTTGCTTGATGTGGATGGTACCCTGGTCGACTCAGTGCCGGACTTAGCCTACTGTGTCGATGAGATGATGCAGCAGATTGACCTGCCAGCACGGGGTGAAGCTGCCGTTCGCGACTGGGTTGGTAACGGCGTTGAACGTCTGGTTCGCCGCGCACTGGTCAACCAGTTGCAGGGCGAGCCGGATGAGGCGCTTTTTCAGAAAGCATACCCGATTTTTATGTCGTTATATGCAGAGAACAGCTGCCAGCGTAGCTATCTTTATGACGGTGTCCGCGAGGGGATGGATTGGTTAAAAAGCCAAAACATTCGGCTCGGCTGTGTGACCAACAAGGCGGCTCAGTTCACCTTGCCTATTTTGAAGAAGCTGGCTATTCACGATGAGTTTGAGTCGATTGTCTGCGGCGATACCCTTACAGAGCGAAAGCCACACCCATTGCCATTATTACACTCCGCCGAGGTGCTGGGTGTCGCTCCTGAAAATGCGTTGATGATCGGTGACTCAATCTCAGATGTAAAGGCGGCGCGTGCAGCGGGTTTTGGTATTATCTGTATGAGTTATGGTTATAATCACGGTGCTGATATTCGTGACTCGAACCCCGATGTGGTGATCGACTCCATGGCGCAACTGGCTAACATTATAAAGGCGTGAGAATGAGGCAGGTAATGACACTAAAGGAGCGATGGTAAAGCCCGGTTGATTTTGGGTTTCGGCATTCATCTTACATTTAGTGGTAACCAACAATGGCACAACAACAGTTTCAATCGCTGCGCAACAAACGCTTTAAACGTACTCCGGTGATGCGCGAAATACTCGCAGATCTGGAAACCCCGCTGAGTGTTTATCTAAAGTTGGCCCATGGGCCATACTCTTATCTGTTTGAATCGGTACAAGGCGGTGAAAAGTGGGGGCGATACTCGATGATCGGCCTCCCTTGTCGCACCGCTTTTCGCGTTCATGGCCATCAAATTTCAATGATTGAGGATGGGCAAATAGTCGAGACCATCACCGTCGAAGATCCGCTCAGTTGGATTGAAACATTACAAGCCAGTTTTGAGGTGGGTGAAGTGGCGGGGCTGCCGCGCTTTACCGGTGGTCTGGTGGGCTACTTTGGTTATGACACCATCCGTTATATCGAGCCAAGACTCAAAGAGTGCCCGAACCCGGATCCACTGAATAATCCAGATATCCTGCTGGCACTCTCGGAAGAGGTGGTGGTGTTTGATAACCTCAGCGGCAAAATGTACATCATTGTACATGCCGATCTGGATCAACCAGACGCTCTTATTCTGGCCGAAAGTCGTCTGGATCACTTGGTGGATAAGATGGGCGAGGCGGTTCCCAGCTATCGCCCCGATCAGCATGTTACGGTTGACGAGGGTGACTTTGTTTCAGGCTTCACCGAGCAGAGTTTTATGGATGCGGTTGAGGTGTGTAAACAGTACATCGCCGATGGTGATGTGATGCAGGTGGTGCTTTCACAGCGCCTCTCCGTACCTTTCAAAGCGCGTCCGTTGGATCTTTACCGCGCACTGCGCAGCCTCAACCCATCACCCTACATGTACTTTATGGATCTGGGGGATTTTCACGTTGTAGGATCCTCCCCGGAAATCCTGGTTCGCTTGGAAGAGGGGGAGGTAACCGTGCGTCCGATTGCCGGTACGCGCCCTCGGGGTGCTACGGAAGAGGAAGATCTCGCATGGGAGAAAGAGTTACTGGCAGATCCTAAGGAGCTGGCTGAACACCTGATGTTGATTGACCTGGGGCGTAATGATGCTGGGCGTATCGCCGAAACCGGCAGTGTAAAACTCACCGAAAGAATGATGATCGAACGCTACTCCCACGTGATGCACATTGTCTCCAATGTGACCGGCAGGCTAAAAAAGAACCTCTCACCCATGGATGTGCTGCGTGCTACCTTCCCGGCGGGCACCGTGAGCGGTGCGCCAAAGATCCGCGCGATGCAGATTATTGATGAGCTGGAGCCGGTTAAACGAGGTCTCTACGCGGGCGCGGTGGGTTACCTCTCATGGAGTGGTAATATGGATACCGCTATCGCCATTCGCACCGCGGTCATTAAAGATCAGCAGCTCCATATTCAAGTGGGAGCCGGTGTGGTATACGACTCCATTGCCAAATATGAGTGGAAAGAGACCATGAACAAAGGCCGGGCCGTCTTTAAGGCCGTCGAAATGGCTACCGCCGGGCTTGATGGCCATCGTGAAGGGAGCTGATTAATGCTGTTAATGATCGATAACTACGACTCCTTCACCTATAACCTAGTGCAATATCTAGGCGAGCTGGGTGCAGAGGTGGAGGTGTACCGTAATGACCAAATTACCCTGCAACAGATCGAGGCAAAAAAGCCGGATCATTTGATGATCTCCCCAGGCCCCTGCACACCCAATGAAGCGGGCATCTCCCTGGCGGTTATTGAGCACTTTAAGGGCAAACTACCGATCTTGGGTGTCTGCCTTGGGCATCAAAGTATCGGCCAGGCTTTTGGTGGTCGCATCATCCACGCAGGTCAAATTATGCACGGCAAAACTTCGCCCATTAAGCACTTGAATGTCGGCGTGTTTGAAGGGTTGAAAAACCCGCTGGTGGTGACGCGTTACCACTCGCTGGTCATCGATAAAAGCGCGCTGCCAGACTCTCTGGAACTCACCGCTTGGACGGAGACCGCTAGCGGCGAACTGGAAGAGATCATGGGTGTACGTCATAAAAAATATATGATTGAAGGGGTGCAATTTCACCCAGAGTCCATTCTGACTGAGCAGGGGCATGAGATGCTGGGTAACTTCTTAAAACAGCAGTCAGGCATGCGCCAGATAGAGGAGATCAAAGCGTGAAAATGCAACAGGCGATTCAAACTGTAATTGATGGTCACGATCTAACCCGTGAAGAGATGATCGCCACCATGCGCCTGATCATGACGGGTGAAGCGACCCCGGCGCAGATCGGCGGTTTTTTGGTTGGTTTGCGTATCAAGGGCGAAACGGTCGATGAGATTACCGCAGCGGCCACCGTGATGCGAGAGCTAGCGACACCGGTCTCCATCGCGGGTGATCACCTGGTCGATACTTGCGGCACCGGTGGCGATGGCGCTAAAACCTTCAACATCTCCACCGCCTCCGCCTTCGTGGTCGCCGCAGCCGGTGGGCAGGTGGCAAAACATGGTAATCGTTCTATCTCCAGCAACACCGGCAGTGCCGATGTGCTGGAGGCCGCCGGTGTGAAATTGGATATCACCCCGCAGCAGGTGGCGCAGTGTGTGGCTGAGCTTGGGGTTGGCTTTATGTTTGCCCCGGCTCACCACGGCGCAATGAAACACGCCATCGGCCCACGCAAAGAGATGGGGGTGCGCACTCTGTTCAACGTGCTGGGCCCGCTTACCAACCCCGCCGCTGCACCCAACCAAGTATTGGGCGTTTTTGCCGAGCCGTGGGTTGAGTCGCTAGCGCAGGTGTTGAAGCAGCTGGGTAGTCAGCATGTGCTGGTGGTACATGCAGTTGATGGTCTGGATGAAATCTCCATAGAGACCCCGACCCGTGTCGCAGAGCTTAAAGATGGCGTGATTAACAGCTACACCATCACCCCCGAAGAGTTTGGCATTGCTCGGGGCAAAATAAGTGAACTCGCGGTTGACCATGCTGATGAGAGTCTGGCGGTGATCAAGGCCGTGTTGAGCAACCAAGCGGGGCCAGCCCGCGATATTGTGGTGCTGAATGCCGGTGCCGCAATCTATGCGGCCAACCTGGTCGACTCACTGGAAGGCGGCGTTAAAAAAGCCGCCGAGGTGATTGCATCGGGTCGCGCCAGAGCCAAGCTGGATGCCTTAGTTGCGCTGACCCATACTTTTTGAGAACACTTTTCATGAGCAATCCCCCCGATATATTAAAAAAAATTATTGCCCGTAAACAGCAAGAGATTGCCGAGCGTCGTGCGCTTATCTCCATTGATATGCTCAAAGCACAAGCCGCCGAGGCATCACCTGTGCGTGGTTTTGTCCGCTCGATTCAAAACAAGTTAAACAGCGGGCAGGCAGCCGTCATTGCCGAGATAAAAAAAGCCTCACCCAGCAAAGGGGTGATCCGTGAGGTATTTGAACCGGCGGAGATTGCCCGCAGCTATGAAAAGGGCGGTGCGGCCTGCCTCTCGGTTCTTACCGATGCCGATTTTTTTCAGGGCCATGAGCGCTACCTGCAACAGGCTCGCAATGCCTGCAATCTGCCGGTGATTCGCAAGGATTTCATTATCGATGAATACCAAGTGATGGAAGCACGCGCCATTGGTGCAGACTGTATTTTACTAATCGCAGCCGTGCTCGATGATCAGCAGATGGCGCGTCTGGCCGCGTTAGCCAGCACACTGGCGATGGATGTGTTGATCGAAGTACACGATGAAGAGGAGTTGCAGCGAACCCTGCCACTCAACCTCCCCTTAATCGGCATTAATAACCGCAACCTGCGTACCTTTGAAGTGAGCCTAAACACCACCCTGGCTATGCTAAATCAGATACCCAGTGATCGAATTGTGGTGACCGAGAGCGGAATAGTCGACCATCAAGATGTGCTACGGATGCGTGAACAGCAGGTGAATACTTTCCTGGTGGGTGAAGCGTTTATGCGTGCGGACGAGCCAGGGGAGAAGTTGGCTGAGCTGTTCGAGTCTATTTGAATGAGGCCTTGAGTATGGAAACAATGAAAGCACTGGTAAAAAAACAGGCCAAAACAGGTTTGTGGCTAGAGAGCGTGCCGCTGCCAGAAATTGGCAATAACGATGTACTGGTGAAAATTCAGAAAACCGCGATCTGCGGCACCGATGTCCATATCTATAACTGGGATGAGTGGGCACAAAAAACCATTCCAGTCCCCATGACCATTGGCCACGAGTTTGCCGGTGTGGTGGTGGAGATGGGAGCCAATGTAGAAGATATCAAAATCGGTGACGTGGTCTCGGGCGAGGGGCATATCGTTTGTGAGCGGTGTCGCAACTGTCTGGCAGGGCGGCGGCACCTCTGCCCCAACACCATTGGTATCGGTGTAAACCGTACCGGCTGCTTTGCCGAATATCTCTCTATTCCGGCTAAAAATGTCTTTAGACCCAACATTGAAATCCCCACCGAAGTGCTGGCCTGTTTTGACCCCTATGGTAATGCGGTGCACACCGCGCTCTCCTTTAATATGGTGGGAGAAGATGTCTTGATAACCGGCGCTGGGCCAATTGGTATTATGGCAGCTATGGTGGCGAGCCACTGCGGAGCGCGTAATGTGGTGATTACCGACCTCAACCCCTATCGACTCGAGCTGGTGAAAAAAGTCGCCCCAAAAGCGATTCCACTCAACGTGACAGAGCACACCATTAGCCGCGAATTTATGCGTAGCCTGGGTATTCTCGAAGGGTTTGACGTGGGTCTGGAGATGTCAGGCTCACCCCATGCATTTAAAGATATGCTCAGTAAAATGATCAATGGTGGCAGTATCGCCATGCTGGCTATCATGCCCAATGGCACCGGTATTGACTGGGATCAAGTGGTCTTTAAAGGGTTAAATATCAAAGGCATTTATGGCCGTGAAATATTTGAAACCTGGTACAAAGGTGTCATGATGGTTCAAAGCGGCCTGCCGCTGGAGAAGATCATCACCCACCGCTTTCACTACACCGATTTTCAGCAAGGGTTCGACGTTATGCGTTCTGGCCAGTCGGGCAAAGTGATACTGGAGTGGTCAGGGGTTAATCAATTTTAGAACGCCAACGGGATGAGTAAAATGGCCTATAAAAGCGCACAAAAAAGTCTGGCAAAAGATTTAGCAGAGATACGAGCAGCCGGATTGTGGAAAACCGAACGTATTATCGCCTCAGATCAAAAAAATGACATCACCCTGGCAGATGGCCGCGAAGTGGTTAACATGTGTGCCAACAACTACCTGGGGCTGGCCAATAACCCGGAAGTGATTAAAGCCGCTAAACAGAGCTACGAACAGTGGGGCTTTGGCCTCTCCTCAGTGCGCTTTATCTGTGGCACGCAAAGTATCCATAAAGTGCTGGAAGATAAGATGAGCCACTTCCTGGGTATGGAAGATACCATCCTCTACGCTGCCTGCTTCGATGCCAATGCCGGGCTGTTTGAAACCCTCTTGAACAAACAAGATGCGGTGATCTCCGATGAGTTAAACCACGCCTCCATCATTGATGGCGTGCGCCTCTGCAAAGCCGCCCGCTACCGCTATAAAAACAGTGATATGCACGACCTCGAGCTAAAACTGAAAGAGGCAAAAGCTGCCGGTGCACGGCGGATTCTCATCACCACCGATGGCGTTTTTTCCATGGATGGCACCATTGCCCAACTGGACAAAATCTGTGACCTCGCAGATAAGTACGATGCGATGGTTCACCACGACGACTGCCACGCGGTGGGCTTTATGGGCAAGCAAGGCCGTGGCGTGCATGAATATTGCGGGGTGATGGATCGGGTGGATATTATAACCGGCACCTTTGGCAAAGCACTGGGCGGAGCCTCCGGTGGATACACCGCCGGACGACAAGAGATTATCGATATGTTGCGCCAGCGCTCACGCCCTTATCTATTTTCCAACACCGTGGCACCCGCCATCTGCGCCGCCTCGATAAAAGTGCTGGAGATGCTATCCGCCTCAACCGCTCTGCGCGATCAACTAGAAGAGAATACACGCTACTTCAGGGCAGGGATGCAGGCAGCAGGGTTTGCCATCGCCGCAGGCGAACACCCCATCGTCCCCGTCATGCTGGGTGATGCTCAGCTGGCGCAAAAAATGTCACAACGGCTCCTGGAGCGCGGAATCTACGCCATCGGCTTCTTCTTCCCGGTAGTACCCAAAGGTAAAGCGCGTATCCGCACCCAAATCTCAGCCGCCCACACCAAAGCCGACCTCGACAAAGCGATCACCGCCTTTTCAGAAACCTATGCAGAGCTGGTCACGCCGTGAAAGGGCATCTCTCTTTCGGGGGAGTGGGCGGCAAAAACCACCAGAGTAGATCTCGTACCCATTGCTCCTGCGTGGGACGCATGCGGTGGTAGGAGTAAGGTATGGTATGGATTCCCACGGAGGACCGTGGGAACCAGAAACTTGATGTAATCAAAACTCCAAATCTGGACTCTTGCTTCAAGACCTTTTAAGCCCAATTGCCCAGCACTGAGGGGTTAAACTGGTGGGCAGGAGGCAGTGAGTGGTTTATATTGGGTAAGCAAACA
>JALSJH010000060.1 GCA_026989455.1 Chromatiales bacterium
ATGTTTACTCACGTCGCCAGGTGGTGCCTTCGCCGCTATCTTCTAAAATAATGCCTTCGGCTTTTAGTTCATCGCGGATTCGGTCACTCTCTGCCCACGCTCTGTTTTTTCGTGCGGTCAGGCGTTGCTGAATCAGCTGTTCTATCTGTTCATTGCTGATGTCTGTTTCATCCCCTGAGCTGTTTTGAAAAAAGGCTTGTGGCTCTCGCTGCAAGATACCCAGTGTTGCGGCCAGTTGTTTGAGTTGTGATGCCCACTGTATGGCTTGGTCATGTTCACTGTTGCGCGCCCTGTTGACCTTTCCCGCCAGTTCAAACAGTACGGCCATGGCTGCTGGGGTGTTAAAGTCATCATTCATCGCGGCAAAAAACTTTTCAGCCCACTCGCCCGTTAGTGCCACACTCTCATCGATTTCGATACCACGCAGTGCTGTGTAGAGTGTGGTCAACGCATTTTTTGCTTCATCCAGTTGGCTATCTGAGTAGTTGAGTGGGCTGCGGTAATGGCTGTTTAGGATGAATGAGCGCACCACTTCGGCATCGTAAACTTTGAGCACTTCGCGGATGGTGAAGAAGTTATTCAGTGACTTTGACATCTTCTCATCATTAATCCGTACAAAACCGTTGTGCATCCAGACATTGGCAAATTTTTCGCCAGTGGCGGCTTCTGATTGTGCGATTTCATTTTCATGATGGGGGAACTGTAGGTCCAGACCACCGCCATGGATGTCGAAATGGTTTCCTAGGCAGCAGGTAGACATGGCTGAACACTCAATATGCCAGCCGGGGCGGCCTGCACCCCAGGGTGATTCCCAGCTTGGCTCACCTGGCTTGGCTGATTTCCACAATACAAAATCCATCGGGTCATTTTTTGACTCATCCACGGCAACCCGTTCACCGGCTCGCAAATCTTCCAGCTGCTTGCCGGAGAGCTGTCCATACCCCTCAAATTTTGAGATGTCGTAGTAGACATCGCCATTTTTTGCGGCATAAGCGACCCCTTTATCAACTAGAACCTGGATCATATCCAGAATCTCTTGCATGTAGTGGGTTGCCCGTGGCTCTTGGTCGGGCGGTAAGATGCCCAGCGCGGCTTCATCTGCCTTCATCTCGGTGATAAAACGCTCGGTCAGTGATGTATAGCGCTCACTATTTTCATTTGCCCGCTTGATTATTTTGTCGTCAATATCCGTCACATTACGCACATAGGTGACCGCCTCTTTTCCGTAGAGTTGAGAGAGGTAGCGGTAGACTACATCAAACACCACCATCACCCGGGCATGCCCTACATGGCAGTAGTCATACACGGTCATACCACAGACATAGAGCCTGACATTGTTGGGGTCGATGGGTTGAAAGGGCTCTTTTTTACGACTCAAGTTGTTGTGTATTTGCAGCATCGGGAAGCGGTTCCGTTAGTTGGCTTGGATGAGCGGCTTTTGTATCAAGCCGAAAAGCTTTATATTATGCCCTACTTATTAATTAGGATGTAGCGATGAAACTATTAATTTCAGCCATTCTGGCATCATGCCTGTTCATTTCTGGCTCGGTACTGGCTGCCGAGAACCCTCGGGTTAAAATAGAGACCAATCTCGGTGATATTGTGTTGGAGCTCAATGCAGAAAAGGCTCCCAAAACAGTTGAGAACTTTTTACGTTATGTTGATGAGGGGCACTATCAGGGCACCATTTTTCACCGAGTGATCGCTAATTTTATGATTCAGGGCGGTGGATTTACCACTGACTACAGTAAAAAACCGACCCATGCGCCAATTGAAAACGAAGCCTATAACGGTCTGCGCAATGAACGAGGTTCGATTGCTATGGCGCGTACTGGCGAGCCTCACTCGGCAACGGCTCAGTTTTTTATTAATGTGCTCGATAACGGATCGCTTAACTACCGCAGCAAAACAGCTCGCGGCTGGGGCTATACTGTCTTTGGTAAAGTGGTTGAAGGGATGAACACTGTGGATAAAATCCGCGATGTACGGACCGGTAGCGGCGGCCCATTCCGCAGCGATGCGCCACAAGATAAAGTAATTATCGAAAACGTCACGCTCATTAATTAATACAGGTAGAAATAATGATTAAGATCAATACTAATAAAGGCAGCTTCACACTGGAGCTGGATGCAGAAAAAGCCCCTAAAACCGTTGAAAACTTCATTCAATACGCCAAAGATGGCTTCTACGATGGCACCATCTTCCACCGTGTTATCAAGGGATTTATGGTTCAGGGCGGCGGCATGGAGCCGGGTATGCAGCAGAAAAAAACCAACGCCACCATCGAAAATGAAGCGGACAATGGTCTGACCAATGAGATCGGCACCGTTGCCATGGCGCGCACCCCCGACCCACACTCTGCTAGCTCACAGTTTTTCATTAATGTTGCCAACAACAGCTTTCTTAACTTTAGCTCGGCAACCGCCGAGGGATATGGCTACTGTGTGTTTGGCAAAATAGTGGATGGCATGGATATTATCTCTGAGATTGAGGGTGTTGAAACAGGAACCGTTGCAGGGCATCAAAATGTACCTGTTGACGATGTTATTATCGAAAGTATCGATATTATTGAGTCTGCTGACTAATGGCCGACTATTTCGTCTCTGATCTGCATTTGGGGCCGCAACAGCCCCATCTTACAGCGCTCTTCGTGCGTTTCCTGAATAGCCGCGCCCGTGATGCTAAGCGGCTCTTTATTTTGGGTGACCTTTTTGAGTATTGGCTGGGTGATGATGCCATACACCCCCACTACCAGCCGGTTCTTAACGCACTGAAAGCGCTTAGCTCCAGCGGCGTTGAGGTTCTCTTTATGCGAGGTAATCGTGACTTTTTGGTGGGGCAACAGTTTGCTGAGCTGACGGGGGCCACGCTGCTGGATGACCCCTGTGTATTTGAAGTAGCGGGTGAGGCGACACTACTTAGTCACGGTGATATTTTTTGTAGTGATGATACAACCTATCAACAATTTCGTGCCTTGGTCAGAAGCCCGCAATGGCAGGCTGATTTTCTCTCAAAATCGATTGAAGAGCGGATGCAGGTCGCAGAGCAGGCGCGCAACGCCAGCCGCGAAGCGACCCAAGAGAAGAGTGATGCCATAATGGATGTCAATCTACAGGATGTCAGTGAGTGCATGCAAAAACACCAAGTCTCACGCTTAATTCACGGCCATACCCACCGGCCCGCCCAACACACACTTGAGATAGATGGCCAGCGCTGCCAGCGGATCGTATTGGCCGACTGGGGAGATCATGGACATCTGCTTATCTGTGATGAGCAATGCACCACCGAGACGTTAAATTAACCCACTGCGCCGTTATGAATTGTCCGGGTTAGCCCGGATATTTCTCGGTAAGCCATAGCGCCACCACTTCTCAATGCCCACCACGGTATAGATCAACACCCCGCCCCCCAGCACCCACAGCCATTCGGTAATGCCGATAGGCGCACTGCCAAACAGCTTATTTAGAATGGGCGAGTAGGTAAATAGAAGTTGTAACAGCACCATCAGCACCACACCAGCCACCAGCCAACGATTGGAGAAAACCCCCAGTTTAAACATTGAATAACGCAGTGAGCGGCAGTTGAATAGATAGAAAGTCTGGCCAAATATAAACATATTAACCGCAACGGTACGCGCTGTTTCGATGCTACCACCTTGTCGCAGGGTTAATTCAAACAATCCAAAAGCCCCCAGCAATAGCATCAGACCCACGATGCCAATGCGCACCCCTAGCTCTCGAGTGAGCACCGGGGTATTGGGTCGTCGCGGTGGGCGCGCCATAATGCCCGGCTCCTTGTTTTCAAAGGCTAGCATCATCCCTAACAGCAGTGCGGTGGTCATGTTGATCCAGAGAATCTGCACCGGTGTCACCGGCAGGGAGATACCGGCAATAATCGCCACCAGAATTACTGAGCCCTGACCGACATTGGTGGGTAGCGTCCAGGTGATAAATTTAACCAGGTTATCAAATACCGCCCGACCCTCCTCCACCGCCGCCTCGATGGTGGAGAAGTTATCATCCGTTAACACCATATCCGCCGCCTCTTTTGCCACCTCGGTACCCGCCACCCCCATGGCGATACCGATATCAGCCTGTTTAAGTGCCGGTGCATCATTAACACCATCACCCGTCATGGCCACCACATGGCCACTGGCTTGTAGCGCCTCTACCAAGCGAAGTTTCTGCTCCGGGGAGACTCTGGCAAAGACTGAGACCCGCTCGGCAACCGCCAACAACTCGTGATCCGGCAATTCTGAGAGCATATGGCCGCTCATGGCAAAGTGCTCATGCTCGCCCTCCGTCACACCCTGCAAACCAATCTGCTGGGCAATCGCGGCGGCGGTTGCCACATGGTCACCGGTAATCATTTTGACCTGAATCCCTGCTCGCTGACAGGCTTGCACCGCGCTGATCGCCTCTACTCTGGGAGGATCCATCATCGCCTGTAGCCCCAAAAAGGTGAGTCCTTCTGCCACATCAGCGTGACTTACCGAGACGGTTGAGGCGTTAACACGCTTGCTGGCAAAGGCTAATATACGCAGTCCGCTGGCGGCCATCATCTCCATCTCATGGTGAATGGCAGCCTGATCAAGGGGTAGCTCTTCACCATGAGAGCCGGCGTAACAAGCACAACCGGCCACTACCTTTTCTACCGACCCTTTCAGATAGATGATCGCGCCGTCATCATCCAGATCATGCAGTGTCGCCATATATTGATGCTGCGACTCAAACGGCAGGGTGTCACGGCGCGGTAGTTGCTGCTCTACCGTTTCACGAACCAGCCCCGCTTTTGCGGCCGCAACAATCAAAGCCGCCTCGGTGGGGTCGCCCTCAATCTGCCATTCACCTTCGCTATTAAATATCCGTGAATCATTGCAGAGCAGTCCCGCTATCAAGCACTGCTCTAGGGCGGGTTGTCTCTTCAGGTTAATCGCCACCCCATTGAGCAACAGCTCCCCTTGCGGGGCATACCCTACCCCGGAGAGGTGAAAACCCCGTCCCGCCGCAAAGAGCTGCTGCACTGTCATCTGATTTTGTGTCAGGGTGCCGGTTTTATCAGAGCAGATCACCGTGGTACTACCCAGGGTTTCCACTGCGGGCATCTTGCGAATGATGGCATGACTGCGCGCCATTTTGTTCACACCAATCGCCAGCATAATGGTCATCGCCGCTGGCAATCCTTCGGGTATCGCCGCCACGGCAAGTGCCACCGCCGCCATAAAAGTATCCAGCAACGACTCACCACGTAACCAGCCGGCCAGTAGCGTAAAAGTGGCCAGAATTAAAATAACCCGCAGTAGAATGCTGCTGAAATGGGTTATTTTTTTGGTCAACGGTGTCGCCAACGTGTCGGCACTGGCAATCAGTGTATTGATGTAGCCTATTTCAGTATCATCACCGGTGGCGACCACAATACCCGTTGCGGTGCCGTAACTAACCAGCGTTGATGAATAGGCGATGTTGATGCGATCCGCCAGCGGTGTCTCCCGAGCCAGTTGCCGGGGCTGCTTCTGCGCCGGAACCGACTCCCCAGTTAGCGCCGACTCATCAATTTGCAACTCGCGGGTCGATAATAGCCGCAGGTCGGCAGGCACTCGATCCCCCGATTGCAAAAAGACCACATCCCCTGGCACCAGCTCGGCGGCGGCGATTTGCACTCTCTCCCCCGCTCTTAGCACCGTGGCACTCCCCTCCAAGGTGCAGGTGAGCGCTTCAATCGCTTTTAACGCTTTTGACTCTTGAACATAGCCAATAACTGCATTGATCAGCACCACCCCAAAAATCACACCGCTATCTACCCACGCTTGCAGTAAAAAAGTGATCAGTGCCGCACCCAGCAGGATGTAGACCAGTGGTTGGTTAAACTGCAACAGGAATAGAATGAAGGGGGATTTACCCTTTTTAAGGGTCAGGCGATTCTCACCATAATGGGCTTGCCGGTGCGCTACCTCAAAGATATCTAACCCTTTGCTTGCATCCACCTCCAGCAGGGTCGTTACCTCATCATCAGGCAGGTGGTGCCAATGTTTTGAAAGTAAACTCTCCACCTTCTTCCTCATTAATTAATTAACCAGCCAGGCCAGGGCAATACCCAGCAATACAAATAGTGTGGTCGCGTTACGCCAATTACTAAGCAACCCGATTAAATCCCGCCGCTCTAACCCGTTCTGTAGCTGTTTTGCTCTCTGCAATCCCGCTTTATAACAAAGAGAATACCCGGCAAACAGCTTGCAGGATAAAGAGCTGCAACCGATCCACATTCTACCCATCCAGAGGGCAGAGTCGCCCGATTGCGATGGTGATGCAGGCGGTGGCCGCAGTAGGGCCACCATTAATAAAATAACAGCGACTGCCGCAATCAGGGGGTAGATGAGCGTGCCGTATTGCAACCACCACAGCGGCTCGATCAAACCCACGCCTACCGAGGCGATTACCCATCCACTGGCAAACAGGCTTAGCCAAGCGAGACGCTCACCCTGCACCGGGCGCTGCACAAATCGCCACCCTGCATACAGTATAGAAGCTCCTGCGGTGATCAAAATCAGCAGCCCCGCCACCCCATCATCAACATGACCCAGTGGCAACCAACGCAGCAGTGCAAACAGTGCCATCACAACCGGCAGCACCAGCAGCAGCGCAGAGAGTGGGCTAGCCGCTCGATAACTGGCATTGAGCCAAAAATGGGCAGGCCAGATGCCTGCTTTTAGAACAACTGCACCACACACCATCAATAGATAGAGCCTGCTCACCTCCATCTGCGGGTTAAACGCCGAGAGTAACAGCGCCTCAAACAGCAGCAGATCGGCAATAATCAGGCAGATTAGATAGCTGCGCGCCCCCCGCCGAACGGCTTCAAGCGGTTTACTCTGACCCCAGAGTAATAGCCCGTAAAAGCTATATCCCATTAAGGTCGCAAAGCTGAAAAACCCGACCCTGTCGCTGGCCATAACCATCCCCAGAGTGCCTGCCAGGGTGAGTAGATAGAAGGTATTTTGCCCATGGGGTGTTGTGTGTGGCGTGGCACGGCGCTTCATCGCGACCAGTGCCCAGATGAGAACTACCGTTGCCAATATCCAGCGACGCTCGCCATCAATACTCACCCCCGTGCCCAACAGCAACCAGGAGAGTGTTGAACTGAAATCCATGGGTAACAACAGCAATAACAACGCGGGCAGTATCGCAAAGTAATCAGCCATGGGCAGGCAACGCCGCACAGCGGGTATCGCCAGCAACAGCGGCCAGCCCACAACAATCCACAACAGAGCACCATAAGGATCACTGTTCATCATGGTACAAACTCCCGCTGCACCACAAACTCTACCCACGCCAAAGGGGTGAAAGGAGCCAGTGCCAATAGCCCAACAGCCAGCGCCAGCAGCGCCGTCACCACAGGTGGCAACAGCAGTGCCCAGGCGGTCTCTTTACGCCCGAAATTACGCTCCTCTGGCCATGGGCCAGAGGGTTCACAAAACCAAGCGGCGTACAAGATGGGAAGAAAATAGGCGGCATTAAGCAGACTGCTGGCGGCCAATACCAGAATCAGCCAGCCCTGATCCATCTCCAACGCTCCCATGCCCAGATACCACTTACTGATAAAACCGGCCACGGGTGGTGCGCCAATCATGCCAAAAACACCCACCGTGAACGCCGCCATGGTCCACGGCATACGCCGCCCCACGCCGTTCATCTCACTCACCTTGTGAATACCCAGGGTCTCTGCCAAGTTACCGGCACAGAAAAACAGCGTAATTTTCATCAACCCCTGATGTACCAGATGCACCATGCCACCCACTGCGGCAATCGGCCCGGCAATGGCCACACCCAGCGTGATATAGGCCACTTGACTGACGGTGGAGTACGCCAGCCGACGCTTCAGATCATCCTGAAACAGTGCCCGCAGTGAGCCGTAAACAATGGTGATTGCAGCCACTATCACCAGCGGCCCGGTTACCCCCAGCAGGGTCGCAAAGTCGACACCGAAAACATCATAAACCACGCGAATAATGCCAAATGCACCCGCCTTCACCACCGCCACCGCGTGCAATAAGGCACTCACCGGTGCCGGTGCCACCATCGCCTCGGGCAACCAGCCGTGCAGCGGCACCAGTGCTGCTTTGACACCTAAGCCCGCAATCAACAGTACAAAAATAATAATAAGTGCCGGATGGTGTTGCTCATCGATGCCATCCAGAAAGCCCTGCGGGGTGAACTCCAGAGTGCCACTCAAGGTATAGAGCCAGATGATGGCGACCAATAGCAGCGCGCCGCCTGCCATGGTGTAGCGCAGATAGATCTTACCCGCACGCCGTGACGCTTCCGTGCCACGGTGCATAATCAACGGGTAAGTCGCTAAGGTCAGAAGCTCGTAGAAGATCAAGAAAGTGATCAAATTCCCCGCCAGAGCCAGCCCCACCGTGGCGGTAACGCAAAGACTGAAAAAGCCGAAAAAACGACTTCGATTGGGCGAACCTTCCAGGTAACCGATGGCATAGACGGTAGTCACCAGCCACAGCACCGAAGAGAGCGTTACAAACAGCAGTGATAGCGCATCCGCCCGCAATACCAACTCAAGTTGCGGTAGCAGCGCCAAGCGTACTTCATAGTGCTGGCCGTGATATACACCCCACAACATCGCCCCGACCAGCGCCATTTTCAACAGTGCACCACACAGGTTAAGTGTGGTTCGCAACTTCACCCGCCGCTCGGCCAGCGCAAAAATAATCACGCCCGGTATTAGCGAGCTGGCAATCACCAATAGCGGTAACCAGACACTCTCATTCATGGAGCACCCCCACCAAAAGGATCGCCAATGCCCAGCAGTGCAAACACCCAGGGGGCGGTAAAGCCCAGCAAGATTGAAGCGATAGCCAGCAGCAGTGCGGCCCACTCCATGCCCATGGGGATCGATTGTGGCTCAGGTGTAGCGGTCGATCGGGTAAAGGCGTAACCCACTACCTTAAAGATATAAGCGGATGCCAGCAGGCCACCCACTACCATCACCGCCGCCAGCAGCCAATACCCCTGCTCTATTGCCGCCTCTAACAGTAGCCACTTGCCAATAAAGCCACCACTGGGTGGCACCCCCATAATACTTACGCCAGCCAAGGCAAAAGCGGCGGTGCTTATGGGAAGGCGCTGCACTGCCCGATCTAGCTCAGCAATTCGATCATGGCCACCAAACAGCAAAAGGTTACCCGCCGCCAGAAACATCGCCGCTTTGGCCAATGCGTGGGAGAGCATCAAATAAGAGACTCCGTTCCATAACATCGCTCCAGCTGCCGCTGCCAGTGGAAATGCCACGAAGAGATAACCAATCTGTGCCACCGTCGAGTAGGCTACCAGTAGTTTAAGACGCGTCTGGCGTAGCGCCTGCCAGGAGCCCCAGAGTATCGCCACCGCACCAAGTAGCCCCAGCAGCAGTGCCACATCACCACCCAACGGTGCGAACAGCACCAGCCACAAGCGTAAAAAGATATAGAACGAAGCCTTTACCAGCAGTGCTGAAAGCAGTGCGCTGATCGGTGCAGGTGCACTGGCGTGGGCGGCTGGCAACCAGAAGTGTAAGGGGAATAGCGCGGTCTTCAGCAGTAACCCGGCCCCCATCAAACCCAGCGCCGCCCAAACCACCGGGCTGTTATCAATACGCTCAGCCAGCAGTACAAGATCCACGGTGCCATAGCTGTGGTAGAGCAGCGCCACGCCCAACAGGTAGGTCAATGAACCCAGCAGTGTGGCCAACAGGTAGCGCATTGCACCATTCAATGCATCACGCCCACCCTTTAAGGCCACCAGCGCGACCGCCGCCAAGCCCACCATCTCTAGGGTGATATAGAGGTTGAAAATATCAGCGGATAAAAACAGCGCATTTAATGCCGCCAACAGCAGCAGCCACAGCGGCCAAAACACCCGCGCCTGTTTTTGGTTGAAGTAGCTCCGCGCATAGAGGGTGATCGCTAACCCCACCAGCACGGTCATTGCCAACATCAACAAGCTCAGGCCATCACCATAGAGACCGATCCCCAGCGGCGTTTCCCACCCTCCTACTGCATGCTGGTAGAGACCTTCACGCTGTAGTTGCCAAGCAAAACCCCCTACCGCTAGCGTCAGTAGCAGCATCGTTACCACACCCGTCACCACCGCCAGTTTGGGCCAAACAAAACAGAGTATGGCGGCGGCTAATGGCAATAGAATCAACAGCGCACCCCAGGGAATCTCACTGCTCGGCACCACTATCGCTACTCCTGTGATTGGTCAGACAACTCGGCGCGGTGGTTTTCCATGGCTACCCGCACCATCAAAGTGAGCGCCAAAGCCGTCGCAGCAACGGTAACCACAATTCCGGTAATCACCATGGCGTGGGGAACCGCATCGGGTAGCGGTGTAGCGGTGCGTTTTGCCAGTGCAATCAACAGCAGAAACACCCCGCTGCCCATCACATTAATTGCCAGAATTTTTCGCAACAGGTGGGCGTGCACAATCAGCGCGTACAACCCGAGAGAGAAGAGCCCGATACCCACCAGGGAATAGAGGAGAGCGGTATTCATCCTGGCTCCTTATTGGTGCGGGGACGATAGCCCAAAAATAGCGCCGCAAGGGTAACCGCGATAGAGAGCGTGGCGGCCACCTCTAACAGAAGAATCAATTTACCGGCGTGTTGTGGCGGATAGGCCAGCAGTTGGGCATCCAGCAGGGTTAGCCCGGCAAGGGCAACAAAAGTGGCAGGGCCCGCCACTAGCATCAGCCTTAGTGCCACGCCGGTTAATAGACCTTGAAGTGGCCAACCGGCCAATAACAGCAGTACCATCGCTGCCGCCAGCACTGCGCCTGCCTGAAAAGCACCACCCGGCGCATCGGCACCTGCCCAGAGAAGATAGGCGGCCACCAGAATCAATAGCGGGGTTAAAAACTGCACCAGCGTGGTGAGCACCGGACCAACTGGCTCCTCTCGCGTGGATCTCTCTATACCCAGTGACCAGACCCCCAGCAGTGCCAGCATCAATACCATTAATTCAAGCAGGGTATCGTAACCGCGAAAATTGAGCAGCACCGCAGTAACTGGGTTATTCACGCCGCTACTGGCAAGATTATTGGCAATTTCTGCACTCAACCCTGGTGCACTCTCTGGCAATGAGTGCACCACATAACCCAACCCGGCAGCAACCAATAGCAGTGCTAGGCGCAACAGCCAGTGCCCTTTTTCATCGGCAAGAGGTTCTGACTTATCCCGCGATGGTAATTTCGCCAGCGCTGCCATTAAGAGTGCGCCGGTTAACCCCGCGCCAATCGCCGCCTCTGCCAGCGCCACATCGGGTGCATCTAAGCGTACCCAAGCGAGTGCCATTAACAGGCCAAAGGCGACAAACAGCACTACCGCCTTGAATAGATTCCGACTCTCAAGCAGCTGCCAAGCCAGCCAAAGCAGACCAAGCCCTAGCAGCAGATCAAACAGCATGATTAGCAGAGTCACTTTTTCCACGGGCGAACCCCCTGCTTCAAGGCACCGCTGGCGATCAGATGTGCAACACCGGCACCCGCCAGTAGCACTAACCCCCAAATTAGCAACAATTTCCCCACCACTGCCCAGGATTCTGCCTGTAGCGCTAACCCCGCAATCATCAGACCCAAGCCGACATTATCTGCTTTAGTAAGGGCATGTAGGCGAGTGTAGAGGTCAGGAAAACGCAACAACCCAACGGTGCCAGCCAGGAAGAAAACCGCTCCGGTTATTAACAGGGCGACAGAGAGATAATCACTGGCGCTCATGGCTCGACCCGATACGCCGCACAAAAGCCACTGCGGTTACTGCTGCCAACAGGGCAAACAGCAGTGCCACATCCCGCAACGCAGGCGTGGCAAAGCGCTCTGCCAGTAAAAGTAAAATGGCCACCGCAGTGGTGCCAAACAGCTGACTGGCCAGCATCCGATCTGCGGCACTCGGCCCGCGCAAAACTCGCCATAGACCCGCCAACAGGTTCAACAGCAGAAAAAAAGCAACCCCAAGATACAGCATATCCATAAAGTATTACCTAGGAACCTGTCCGAGAATAGAAGCCGTAGCGAGGAGAAGCCGTTTTGAGTCCATTTTTTCGTCATTTAAGGCAAATAGTTGTTCATATTTAACGAAAATGAGCGGAAAAATGAGCCAAAAGGGCTTTTTCGCAGTAGGTTCTCTATTCTCGGACAGGCTCCTAGGTCCTGCAAGTGATCGTGCTTGCACGGTGCAACAGATTGATTTGTAGCGGAATTTAAAAATTGAGTGTAATCCTTGTTGTGATTGTCGAAAATTTTAAATTTCGATATGGATCAAGAGTTTGTACTGAGTAAGTATGAGCACTTGCAGGATCTAGGTACTACTCCACTGGCGAGACAAATCCTTCTGGTTTTATCGCCATCACCGAGCACTCAATTTGATTGAGTATCGACTCCGCCGTATTACCCATAATAAAGCCTGGCACACCGGTACGTGCCACCGTGCCCATGACCAGCAGATCAGCATCGATCTGCTTCGCCAGTCGAGGAACCTCCTTACGCACCCCCCCCTTGATCAGGTGAATTTCGGGTTTGAGCTGATCCAGCGTATCCTGCCCCACTCTCTCTGCCAGATCACTCATCAGCTGATCAACACTGGCCTGATGTTGCTGGCGCACCTGCTCCACATAAGTGTTAATTTTCTCTTCCGTACTACTCATAAATCCGGCACGCATAACCCCTTCACCAATCGCCGCCCAAACATGCACAATATGCAGCTCGGCAGAATTAGAGAGTGCCAATGAACTGGCCATTTCAAGGATTTGCCGACTGGCGTTGCGCTGCCGGTCGGCTTCTGCCGCAGAATCAGTATCCATATCGACAACATCAACCGCCGCCAGAATACGTTGGTGGTTGGGTGACGAGTGTGCTTTAACCAGCCAAACCGGACAGGGGCATTTGCGCAGCAAGTGCATATCATCACTACCAAATACCCGGGTCAGCCAATCCTCAGTTTCAGTCACCTTAATCACTAGGTCATAGTTGTGACATAACACGGCGCGAATAATCGCCAGAAAAGGCGTTCCCTGCAATACGCTAGTGTGAAGATCAATTCGTTCACGATAAGGAGCAACCAACGCCTCTAATTTTTTAGTGTGGAAATTGGTCATCGCCTGCTGCAACTCCTCTCCACTCAGCCCTTCACAGGGCAGATTAGTGCCCAGTGAAGCCTGCTCAACCACATCAACAACCGTCAGCCTGGCCTGATTATTTTCAGCCAGCAAAACAGCACGCTCTAGCGCGGGTTCGCTCTGCCCCGACGCTACAACACAAAGGATATTTTTAAATCTTTTCATCTTATTCCACTCCGTAATGAAGCATCAAATATATGCGCCACTCGCACTTCCAACTGTCGCAACTCTGCCAAACAACTCTCCCGCCCGCTTAGCAGGTGCACTTGCAATATATTCTCATCGAGCGCTGCACTCAGTGTACCCGGCAGTAGCGTGACACAATTGAGCATCACCACCCGTGATAACCCCGCAGGTAACCGCAACCGGTAGGAGATCAGTGCCGGGGTAATCGGCCGTTGCGGATGAAAAGCACGCCACGCCACATCGACCCCGCCCAGCAGTGAGCGCAGCAGGAAAAAGGGGATAAACCGAAGCAGTGCGTGCCACACCAGACGCTGTGGCGGTAGTAATAGAGTGCTCACAAACAATGCCAACGCTATTGCTGGAACCCCAAACCACCAAGAAGCGGCCACACCGCCACTAAGCGACCACCAGATAAATGCTAAAAACAGGCCGCGCAGCAGAAGGGATGAGAGCCACGCTTGCTGTCCTCTATCACTCATCACGAGCCTCCTTCTCGGCTGGCTGCAAAAGTCGATCGACTGCCTCACTGGCGGCATCGGCATAAGGCACCATCACCCGATCAGCACCCGCCTGCTCCAGTCGAGCCGCCTCAATTGCACTGTTTGCAGTCACCGCAATGCGCCCTTGGTAACCGAGATCCTGCAAGGTATGAATCAGTGAGTGGCTGACATGACGCTCCCGTGCCGTACAGATCACCCATTCAACATTATCCAGCGAGAGAGAAGCGACAAACTCAGGATCCTCCGCATCGCCAAATAGCACCGGGTGACCCATATCATCCCCGGAGCGAATCAATTCAGGGTTATAATCGATACTCTGCACACGACAGCCGCGCTCCCGCAGCACCTGAGTAATACTCGCCCCGTAGCGCCCCATACCAAAAAGGATAATATCACGATCACCACCCCCCGATTCACCCGCCGGCTCCCCCTCCCGAGAGGGGTGCTTGCGCTCAAAGAGCGATAGCCAGGGAGCCAGGCGCTCATAAATGGGGTGGGAGAAGATAATCATATAGGTCGATACACTGATGGTGATCAACCCCACCAGCGTAATCAGCCCCATGGTTTCGACATTGATGTGGCCCAGGCTTAAACCCAGCGCCCCTAAGATCAGTGAGAATTCACTGATCTGTGCCACCGTTAATCCAGCTAAAAAACCGGTTCGTTTTCGATACCCCAAAAACCCCATAATAACCATTACAATCAATGGATTACCGATCAATACAAATAGGGAGAAGATGATCGCTTCGGGAATTTGTTTCCCCAGCAGAGTAAGATCTAGGCTCGCACCCAAACCGATAAAGAAAAACAGCAGCAAGAAATCCCGCAGGCTCACTAGCCGTGCGCCCAGCGCATCACGATAAGGGGTGGATGCCAGCGAGACACCGGCCACAAAGGCACCCACCTCTTTACTGAAGCCTAAGGTATCGCCCAACATCGCCAGACTCACCGCCCAGGCAATACCAAACAGCACCAACAACTCTTGGGAGCTAGCGAGCAGCCCCAGCAGACGCGGCAACAGGTAACGGGTGATCAGAGCCACCACCACCAGAAAAGCCACACCCTTTAACAACACCGATAACGCGGCTAGGGAGATCGGCATATCATCGGTCTGCGCTAACGCATTAAGGCCGATCATCACCAACACCACAATCAGATCCTGAACAATCAGAAAGCCCAGTGCGATACGCCCGTGCAGGGTATCCACCTCGCGTTTATCCGAGAGCAATTTAACAATGATGATGGTACTGGAGAAGGTTAAAGCAACCGCCACATAGAGCGCTGCAACCAGTGACATACCCATCCAGATTGCAATGAGATAACCAAACACACTGGTGAAAACAACCTGCCCCAGTCCCGTCGCCAGCGCCACCGGACCCATGGTGCGGATAATGTGTAGATCCAGCTTAAGACCCACCACAAACAACAATAGCGTAATACCAAATTTTGCCAGCAGGTCAATCTGGTCATTAGCACTGACCAGACCCAGCACCGAAGGCCCTACCAATATACCCACGGCAATGAAGGAGACAATCAGCGGCTGCCGCAAACGCACTCCCACAGCACCCACTGCAGCAGCGATCAATAACAACACCGCCATTTCAGTGAAAATATCAGGAAAAACGCCAACGCTCACTGCTTTACACCCCCCAATGGGTTAACCCATCAGTGTAATCGTTAAACCAAACAATACGGATAAGACCGTCTACTTTAAAGATAGTTTAGAAACACTTAATTTTCCTCACATTTTTAGCCTGTTACACAGAAAAAATCACACCGACTCACTCCATACGAAAACCCTCAACCAAATTAAAAAACCAATCTGAATTGATGTTGAAATATCAATTAGTTATAATTTTTTAACAAAATAATCTATCAAACAGGAAAGATAAAAAGAAAGATTGATAGATTTAACTGAAATAAAACTACCTTAACCAACAAAAACAAGGAGATATGCTAATGGACGCTTTAACCGGCCAACCAGCATCGGATATTTTAAATGTGTACTTGATTCCCTGGGGAATCAAAATTGTTACCGCCATTGCAATCTTCATTATTGGTCGTTGGATTGCGCGCGCCGTCACCAAAACTGCCGGGCGCGTTATGGGGAAAAGTGGTGTTGATGAGACCCTGAGCGACTTTCTTTGCAAGATCATCTACGCCCTATTGCTGATTGCAATCATTATTGCGGCCCTCGAGCAGCTTGGAGTCAACACCACCTCGGCGATTGCCATCTTTGCCGCTGCCGGTTTAGCCATCGGCATGGCACTTAAGGATACCCTCTCCAACTTCTCTGCCGGCGTGATGCTGATTCTGTTTAAGCCTTTTCAAAATGGCGATTTCATCGAAGCGGGCGGTGTAACCGGTGTGGTTGAAAAAATCTCTGTCTTCAGCACCATCATGCGCACTGGTGACAACAAAGAGATTATCGTGCCTAACTCTGGCATTTATGGCGGCACCATCACCAACTACTCCGCCAAAGAGACTCGCCGTGTTGATATGGTTTTTGGTATCGGTTATGACGACAACATCAAGCAAGCCAAACAGCTGATTGAACAGATATTGAATGCCGATGAGCGCGTACTTAAAGATCCTGCCCCCACCATTGCAGTGGGAGAGTTGGCCGATAGTAGCGTTAACATCAACGTGCGCCCCTGGGTGAAATCAGCCGACTACTGGGGAGTCTACGCCGATACGCTGGAGAACGTAAAAGAGATCTTTGATGCCAACGGCATCAGCATCCCCTACCCACAGATGGATGTACACAATCCCGCTGTTCAAACAGAGACCCCTGAAAAGGCGGCCTAGACTACCTCACCGATACAGCGATACAACAAAGGCCGGGCGCGTGACTACCCGGCCTTTTCACTTCAATCACCCCATCACACAACTTCAAAGCCAGACAGCTTATTCAGATCGAGGAATCTTTGAGGGCACTCTTCTGAGTAGACGTTAAGAATAGCTAAAAGTAGGCAAAGCATGAAGCAGCAAAGGAGCACCCCAGACGCTTTGCAACAGCGACTGCTGTGTTTGCAACTCACCACTACTCCAGCAACGCAAAGGTGAGGGCTTAGCCTGTAGGTTGAGTAAATCTCGCTCGGCTAACTGCTGCTGCAAACGCCGTGCAACCGCTGAACCACTCTCCACCACCGCGACCCCTTCCCCCGCCCGCTCGGTAATTAATGAACGAATTAACGGGTAGTGAGTACAACCCAAAATCAAGGTATCAATTTGAGCTTGGCGTAACGGCGCAAGATATTGATCCAATAACTCACGCAGTGCAACGGAGGAAAAATCACCCGACTCAATCACCTCTACCAAGCCGGGGCAAGCTTGGCTGATAACCGAAATATGGCGGGCATGTTGACGTAATAAAGATTCATATTTTTTGCTACTCAGGGTACCGGCGGTTGCCAACACGCCCACTCGGCCGGTACGGGTGATCTCTCCCGCCGGTTTTATAGCAGGCTCCATGGCGATAATAGGTAGGGTATATCGGGCACGCAACGGGCCGATGGCGGCGGCAGTGGCGGTATTGCAGGCCACCACAATCGCCTTGGCACCCTGTTCAATCAACCAATCAACACAGACGATACTGCGCTGGCAGATCAGAGTGTGTGGCTTTTCGCCGTAGGGGGCATAGTGTGAATCGGCAATATAGCAGAGCGATTCGTGGGGCATTAGCTGACGGATTTCGTGCAATACCGATAGACCGCCTAACCCTGAGTCAAAAACACCAATCGGTGCAGAGGGTGACATCGCCCTCTATTCACTCTCAGTGATTTCAGCCGCAGGTTGCTTGGGTTTGTGACGAAAGGCAATGCCACCCACCACCAGCGCACTGGCCAAGATCGCACCGGTAATAAAAAACTTCACAAAAATAAACGGTAAAAATATCAGCCCAGCACAAATAAGTATCCCGTTATCTGTTAAACCACTACGCCCTGCAAGCCAGAATATAAGCGGCACCATCAGCAGAAAAAAAACTACATTTTTGGCCAGATACCCCAGCTGATCCGCAACAATATTATCCTTTTTGTTTAACTCCAAAAGCAGCGCATCCAGTCGCTCTTTTTTCTCAAGATCAACCTCAGGCTCTGCCAGCATCTCTGTATACAGCGCCTGATACTCCAGCATGGTTGATGCTGAGGTGGGCAAAAGGTAATTGCTCACCAGTAACGCGCCAATCACCGAAAGCCATAACACCAGAAAAATTTTTAAAAACTGCTTCATGTTGCCACCGCCATAAAATTACGCAAAATGTGTGGGCATAATACCTAGGCTTTGGTCAAAAACATAGCCAAAAAAATTCACCTGAGTTGCTATTGAGCCTGAAATTAACCTGTTTACTGAAAAATCACTCAAAACTAAAAAACAGATAGTCCAGATATTTCATGAAGCGACACAAAGGTCGCACAGAGGTTTAACCCGAATGATTCATAAATTATCGGGTCAGCTGTGACAGGTTTTAAAGAGAACATTAATGCCTAGCCCGGTGCCATCCAGCCCACAGCTCAGTTGAATAGTGGCTTGGTGAAGCTCTGCAATTCTCAATACAATCGATAAGCCCAGCCCACTACCCGCAATCTGCTGATGCTCGCCGCGCTTAAAACGGTCAAATACCTCTTTTTTTAGTGCCTCGGGGATGCCTGGCCCGCTGTCTCTCACCTCGAGCACGGCACCCTGCGCATTGTGCGCCACATGCACGATGATGCGCCCTCCCTCTGGGGTGTAACGAATGGCGTTATTCAGCAGGTTAGCAATTAAAATCTCTATCAACTCTTTGTTACCGCAGAGTCTGCTCGTCGGCTCGCCACTCAAGCTAACCTCTATCTGCTTATCCAGCGCCGATGTAATTTGCTCGCTAATCACATGGGCACACAGTGGCTTTAGGTTGAGTTCAGTTTTTTCAAGCTGCTGTTCAGCATCGACTCTCGCCAACACCAGCAGTTGATTTACCAGTTTAGTGGTACGTTCAACCCCCGTAATGACTTGTGCTATCGCTTTTTGTCGCTGTGCGGTCTCTGTTGATCGCAGTGCCACTTGTGCCTGGGTTTTTATACCAGCTAAAGGTGTGCGCAGCTCATGTGCGGCATCGGCGGTAAAGCGACACTCTTTTTCAAAAGCCTGTCCGAGGCGATTAAAAAGTGCGTTGAGTGCCTGAACCATGGGGCGTGTTTCGCTGGGCACCCCTTCGAGCGGGATCGCCTTCAGTTGATAGATTGAACGCTCAGATATGTTGTCGGCCAGTTTGACCAATGGGCGCAAGCCACGCCCAATGCTGATCCAGATCAGAATGGCGATAAAGGGCAGGGAGAGCAACATAACACCCGACACGCTGTAGCTGATGTAGAGAATCAACTCCTGACGAACCTCGTAGCGTTGCGCAGTTTGAATAAGCAGACCTGTTTGCGGGTCGTGAAGGCTGTAGGTGTACCAGGTGACCCCATCAACCTGCATCTGTTTGAAACCGTTGAATGAGTCAGCTACCGGTAAGACCGGGGCCGACGATGAACGCGCCATCAGCTGACCATCTGGGTGATAGACAGTAAAAGAGATTTTGGATTCGTATTTGTGGGTGTCGGCTAAAAACTCTTCGGTATCGACTGGCAGCTGTTTACCCTCTTCTACCTTATACCTGAGCAGCGAGGCCAGCAGCTTGGCATTTTGTGCTAGCTGGGCATCGTACACCTCTTCCACTTCATGTTGTGTGCTGTGATAGACAAACAGGCTGACAATCAACCAGGTAATAAAGACAGAACCTAACAGTAAAAGCAGTAAATTTCGATAGATGGAGTGTCGCTTCATCACTCTGCTTTTGGAATCATGTAACCCACGCCACGAATCGTAACAATCAACGCTTTACCTAATTTTTTGCGTAGATGGTGAATGTGGACCTCCGTGGCATTGCTCTCAAGGCCATCACCCCAGCCAAACAGGCTCTCTTCAATGCGTTCGCGGGAGAGCACCCGGCCACTATTCTCCAGTAAAATCTGTAGAATCTTAAACTCCCGGGTTGAGAGGTTAACCTCCTCGTCCGCTTTTTCAAGGCGGTAGGCCATGGGATCCAACACAATGTCACGGTATTTAATCAGCGGTGAGGCTCGCCCCTTATGGCGACGTGTTAAGGCTCTTATCCGCGCACACAACTCATCTAGGTCAAACGGTTTTGCCAAGTAGTCATCCGCGCCACTGTCTAAGCCGTCAACCCGATCAGTGACGGTATCTCTAGCGGTCAAAATCAGTACTGGAATCGAGTTACCCAAGCCTCGAATTTTTTCCAGTACTGCCAGACCACTCATCTGCGGCAGCCCCAAATCAAGCACCACCAAATCAAAGTAATCTACTTGCAGACTGTGCAGTGCACTCAGGCCATCACGCAGCCAGTCGACAGCATAGCCGGCTTGTTGCAAGCCGACACGGACACCGTCACCCAGTTGCGGGTCATCTTCAACCAAAAGTATTCGCATTATCCAACCCGCAGTAAATTTTGTTGATTCAAGCTACCAAGTCCAGTTGCCGTGTCCGGGAATAACCACCGTATCATCATCGTAGATCCCCTCATCCGCTTTTTGATGACAAGCATCACAGTAGCTTAGTGACTTCACTTTCTCATTACCAGCGATAAGATCCTCTGGAATATCATGGTGCTTACGCTTAATGTAAGGGATATCTATAATGCGCAGTGGCGCTTCATTTTCACCCAGTGAAGCGATGATTTTTTTAGATCGTTTGTAGTGGGACTTATCAGCCGAATCAGCAATTAAAGCTGTTAGCAGCTCAATCCTGGTCTCATCATCCAACTCGGCATTATCACCAAAGTGATCCTCCAGGGCCGCCGGTTCAAACAGTTTGCGCCATGATGCCTCTGGCAATAGTCCCGCCTGGTAAGGAAAGTGACAATCACTACACTCCTCATTGTATAACTCATTATGCATCGGCTTGATTTCGTTACGGGGTTCCAGCGAAAACAACCAATCGAAAAAGCTTTCATCCTCCGCAAAAGCAGCGCTATTTATACCCAGCCCAATCATCGCCACCATTAACAATACTATCCATTTTTTCATCATGATCTTTTAGCCTTTCTTTAGTTACGTTTAGTATTGAGATAAATACTTAAGCAGATCACCCTTCTCCTGAGTGGTGCACTCGCGCCCATAAGTCCATTTACAATTACGTTTGAACCACTTTTTAACTTTTTTCAGTTTAGTAAATCGCTCTTTATTGGCTGAATAAGCCATCGGCTCAATCACTTTCCCTGTTTTGACGTGCTTGCCTGCTTGTGTCAAATCCTTACCATGACAGGTGTTGCAATCACGTTGCTTGCCATCGACCATACGCTGCTGATGCCATAACGCTTCACCACGTTTAGCATCAAAGGTTAAATTACCATCCGGATTATAGTCCGCCATTCGCTGCTCGATAGGTGTAGCCGCTACTGCCACGGGTGAAAGTAACAGCGCAATAATAAACAGTGTTAATTTATTCATTTTCCTCCCCCTACCAAGTGAGTTTAATGGCAATGGCCATCGCCAGCGCACCTAAAGCGCCGGGAGCGGCATGGCCACCATCCGCACCGCTGCTGACTGCGGCGGCATAGCCCAAGGTACCTAAAACACCCAGCATCATATGCAGGTTATCCGGGTCATCAAAGCCACCCGCCAAGCTAATATCTTCATAATGAAAAGCGAAGCCTGTCGCCACAGCCGCCGCACCCAATGCAGCGGCGGCAGTACCAAACAGCTCGTGAGGCCCATCTGTTGTTTTGGGTGATATTACGGTCAATATGGCACTCGCCATGGAGGCATAGCCTAGATATTTGTGTGTTTTATTTAGGGTAAGTGCGCGTGATTTAAACAGTGGAGCCGACTCTTCAGCTGCCGTTGCTTGAGGGTTATTTTGATGATCAACATCCAGCTGAGCCAGCTGTAAGTAGGGTTGCGCTTTAATGGATAAGTCCAGATCCGTGTTGGGTAACGGCTCACCTGCTTGGGCTGAACAGACCCAGCCAAACAGTATGCAGTAGATCAATAAATATTTTTTCATTGCTTTCCCTTATCTTTATTTATCGTTTTATACCCGGTAACCATGGCATGCGGAAGATTCTCTTTGTGCTGAATAGAGGCCACCACTACGCCGAGCAGATGCCCGGCAATCAGTAACCATAAAAGATCCAGCACCCACTCATGTAACTCTGAAAAGCGATACGCCCATTGATCGCTCATACCCGATAACAGACCAAGCAGCGGCCCTTCAAACTCAATTACCGCAACAAGAATCACCCCACTTATCGCCATCAGCAACAGTGCCCCCATCAATACCAGCACCATCCAGCCTCCCGCCGGATTATGGCCAAGATAATGTGGTGGATCATTTCTGAAACTGGCTTTCAGGTAACGCCAAACCGCAGCTGGTGTGGCGATAAAATCGGAGAAACGCGCATGCTGGCTACCCACAAAGCCCCAAGTGATACGCACAATCAACAACAGTGTGATCAGATAACCAATTAGAATGTGTGTCTGCTGCATTCCAAACTGACTCGTCAAGTAGGCAGCCACAAAGGCGAGCAGCATCAACCAGTGAAAGCCCCGCACCAGGCCATCCCAGACTTTAACTTGTGTTGTAGTGTGCTCGGTCACCGCTGATTACTCGTTATTCACAGGCTTATAATGAATAGCACTGTAACGATGCAAACTTAAAGAAGACTTAATTTTCGGTGTTTTTTACGAGGGGGTTAGACTATAGAGTTTCAAGTTTCGAGAGTCTCAATTTTCACGTTTACCACTGCGCCAGATTGAAAACAGCAGCCAGACAGCGCCGACCACTGCACCCACGAAACCCAGTAGACCAAATAGTGGCAGCCCCAACAGCGTTGGCCCACCTTTTATGGTCATTACAATGGATGAGCCAATAATCAGCGCGGCAATCACATTACCCACGGCAATACGGCTGGCGGCTCGATCCAGTTGATTGCCAAAGATTTTAAGCCGTGTCACATCGACATGTAGTTGCAGTCGACCACTACGCGCCGAGCGGAGTAATTGCCGCAGGTCTTGCGGTAACCCAATCAGAAGATCGGCGGTGCTTGCCACCGCTCGCCACCCTCTTTTCGCCAAAGCGTCAGGGGCATAGCGCGCCAGCATGGCACGGTGCAGGAAGGGTGCGGCCACGGTCACCATATCAAACTCAGGATCCAGCTGTCGACCCACCCCTTCTAGGGTTACAAAAACTTTAATCAGCAAAGTAAGGTCTGGCGGTAGGCTAAGGGCGTAGTCACGCAGTAAGCTGGTTAGCTCGTTCAGCAGAGCAACCAAATTAAGATCTTTTAGCGGCACACCGTGGTATTGGTCAACAAACCCTTCAACATCTAAGCTCAGGCGCTCTGTGTCAACCGCAACATCAGAGGACCAATCCAGCAGCACCTCAACCACCGCTTGTGCATCTTGCTCTACCAGCCCGTGCAGAAGCGTTATAACCTGATCGCGCCGATGCTCGGAGAGGCGGCCAACCATACCAAAATCGATGAAAGCAATGCGATTGTCTGGCAGATAGAAGAGGTTACCCGGATGGGGATCCGCATGAAAAAAGCCATCTACCAGCACCATTTTCAGTACTGCCTGAGCACCCTGCCGTGCCAATATTTTTCGATCAAGCACCGCTTCATCAACGGCTTTAAGGTCATTTCCGGGGAGGCCATCAATATATTGCTGCACATTGACGCGTTCACTGCACCACTTCCAATAGACCTTTGGAATCACCACTTCCGGATGCTGTGAGAAATTATCGGCGACCCGTTCCGCATTGCGGCACTCGGTCGCTAAATCCAGCTCTCGACGTAGCGACAACCGAAATTGGCGCACCACTTCACGGGGTTTATAGCGACGAAAATCAGTAATTTCAGACTCAATAATTTCCGCCACACGACTGAGCAGGCGCAGGTCGGCCTCCACAATCGAGCGAATTCCGGGGCGACGTACCTTAATCACCACCTCCGTGCCATCCTCCAGTTGCGCCCGATGCACCTGTGCTATGGAGGCAGCAGCCAGTGGTTCAGGATTTACTGTTTTGAAGAGTGCTTGCGGAGCACAACCAAAATCCTCTTCCAATTGCTGGCAGATCGCCTCAAAAGGCACTGTAACGGCGTGATCCTGAAGCTTTTCAAACTCCTCAATCCACTCGGGTGAGAACAGATCTACCCGGGTGGCGAGAATCTGACCCAACTTAATATAGGTCGGCCCCATCTCCTCCAAGGCACGGCGAAATCGAGCGGGTGGTTCGAGCCGAGCCAGCTCAGATGCTCTATTCCAGTGCAGCACCTTACCCGCACTCTCCAGCACACCGGCCATACCCAATCGACGCACCACGTCACCAAAGCCATAGCGGATCAAAATTGAAGCGATCTCATGCAGTCGACCCAGATCTCGAGCAGCACTTAAGGTTTCCCAGAGCATAGTGAGCCGCTAACCTTTTTTAGGGTGACGATGATTAGCCACTTTGGCATCCAATGTTTCGGCAAAACCCTCAAGAAACCCGGCAGCCGCCTGAGAGAGATGAGCGGTTACTTTCAACACCGCATCACCACGGGCAGATACAGTTTCACGCAAGCTCTCCGTTAACTCTCGGTTCAGTGTTTCAACAATTTCACGCGACTTTTGACCCACCGCCGTACCGCTATTACCCGCATGGGCGATCAACTCATTCAGCGTCGTGCTAATCACCTCACCCGACTCTTTTGCAACCGTCCGGCTCACCTCTAAAAACAGCTCTTCCAGTGCGATAACATCATCCAGCGCCCGTTTCAGATCCTCTTTACCAAACTCTTTAAGGTGGCCCGCCGCCTCTTCCAGCGCCAGCTTGGATGCTTCTGCCGATTTTGCGATCGCCTCATCCACACCCACCATCGACTCCGACAAGGTCTCCTTAATATGAGTACCTCTCATCTCAGCCCCAATACTGGCCCCCTCCAAAACGGCGCTGACAACCTGCTTTATCTTCTCTAGGTTCAGCCCTCCCTGGCTTAGCGCCTCCACGGTCAGGTTGCGAACATCATCACGAATGGAGCCACTCTGCTCAGCTGCTTCACGGGCTGCCTCTTTCACACTTTGATAATCAACTTCACTCATACTCGCACCCTCTCTGCCACTGTGAAATAACCTGCCATGATTTTTATAGATCAACAGCAACTCAATCATCAACTAGTCACTTTTAATATCAACCTGATGGCGACCTGAAGTCGTTTTTGGTAACTCAATATGTAGTACACCTCGACTATATTTTGCCTTGGCTCGACGACCATCCACATTATCAGGTAGTGGAATAGCCCGCTCAAACACCCCGTAGGCACATTCTGAAATATGGTACCCTCCTTGTTTACGCTGTTCTTGGTAGCGCTTTTCACCATATATCAACAACATATCATCGACGACACTGACATCAAAGTCTTTACGCTCCATGCCCGGCGCTTCCAGCCGCACAATCACACTGTCACCATCGTCATAGAGTTCGGCCGCCAATAACCCCCAACCGACCCCCTTATGTACCGGAACCAATAGACCATCTTTATCTTTTTTCTTTGAAGGCTTAAACCGAGTCAGCGCACCTGATGCACGATTTGCCAAGTGGTGCCAACCCTCAGCCACAGAACCCAAAAAACGGTTCAACCCACCGCGAATCTCTTCTAGAGTAGACATAATACCCTCCCATTTTCACTTAGTTTGAAACAATATTAATATCGGTGCCGTAACCGCACCCCAGCAAACGTCAATCAACCTTAATACGATGCCGCTGAGTCGGAGCCGCCTTGGGTAATCTCAGCTCCAGCACACCATCTTTGAAGCTTGCCTTGGCCTTTTTACTCTGCACTGATGCTGGCAAAATCACGGTACGGACAAACGAGCCCTGTGATATTTCGCGGCGGTGGTAATCCCCCTTCTCCTCTTTACGCTCCTGCCGAGTAGAGGCTTTGATGGTAACGCTATCTGCGGTCACAGAGAGATCCAGGTTTTTTTTGTCAACCCCTGGCAACTCAGCACGCACCACAATCTCATTATCTCGCGCCACCACATCCACTTTTGGCTCATGCCCATCAAAAGGCGCTTCCAGATTTGCCCAAGCTGGCCACTCCTGACGCAGTGGCTGCATCCAACCACGAGGAAAAAATCCCTCAAACATCCGATCCATCTCCTCAAATGGGCTGACTTCCCGCTGGTGCGGATGCTGAAGCTCCCCACCCTTTGCAGCCGACGAAAGTTCACCTCTATTTTTAATCTTCTCTTTTTTGGCCATCACCCTTTCTCCTTATAAATATCTAACCATACAACAATCTGAATAATACCCCCTCCAAAACTGCTTGGAGAGCATCAGACTCTCACAACAAGAAGTTATTTTCTGCTACTTAAGTTACACATACTTTGCTACTGGTCATGGGGGAAAAAGAAAAGGTGATTAGATGGAGGGTGCAAAAGGGTAAACCAAGCCAATATAGTCTGCTATTGCGGCTTAGGTGGTAGTGCACTTAGAGGTTGAGTCTGCCTCGCACCCAGATCATGCAGGCGTTCGGTTTTACAGGGGAATTTACGAAGAGGCTCCTATCTGTAATTACGGGAGATGGGGGATTATCTTAAAATCAACGTAATTATTCAGCGACTTAAAGCTGCCATCTATTTTCAAATGAGTAGGGCGCACCCAAACTAAAGTCCAACATCACCGAATGGCTCGATTCATTCAAACTCGTATCTAGGCGATCAACAGTACGGTGTTGAGTCCAGGAAATACTAAAACGAGGGTTCACCCAGTCTAGTGATTTAATCGTGACGATATCCTGCAGTGTCCAAGAGGCACGTAGACTTCCCCCGAAAATGGTATTGTCCTGAGAGTAATCACTGGCGCTATTTTCTTGCCCTGAAAACTGCAAATTCAAGATCACATTATCAGAAAATAACGGTAGGCTAAGCCCCAAATTCACCAATGATGCGACCGTCTCGATTTGTGTCGATGAGGTCTGCTGTGACAGATTTAAATTCATAGCTATTTTTTTGAGTTGATAGCTCAATCCAAAGGAGTGGTTTTCTGTTTCGCTGTCATTGTCACGATCAAGCTTATTGGTTAGCTCACCCAATTGCGACTGCCAAGACAGTGCAAACATCCCCATATTTCCACTCATACCCAACTGTATCTCTTGCCCCTGGTTGTCAACGCTATCATCAACGCTGGGCTCATCACTTGAGCGCTGTTGATTAATGCTGTACCCAAGATTAAGGCTTGCCTTTGCCATTATGGGGAAATCAAACATCAGACCTGCCGTATCTGAGACCACCACGGCGCGGGTAATCTCTTTGTCAACATTATCTTCCATTCTGGCCATATTCAAAGACCAACTCAGCTTGTGCCACTGACTTCCCAGTGAAGCGTTCACCCCTTGCCGGTCACCCGAGAAGTTGGGGTTAGTAATCGTCGCATAATCAGCACCATAGTGAAGATAAGCTAACTGCGTTGCCAAGCCTGAAAAATCTTTTGATAGACTAAGCTCATAGGCACTATCTGAAACGGCTTCCACATTATCCAAGGTGTCATTATCAAAGTTTGTCTGCGCCATTCGAACACTCAGTCCCAAGCCGCCCCACTGCGATGAAAACTCCACCCCCACCGCATCACCCGCCTGTGGTGATGTCTGACTACTCCCAACACTCGCGGTCACCGGCTGAGGTAGTTCACCACTCACTGCCGTTAGTTGTAACGAGCTATTACCGATCTCCACAAAGCTTTTTTCGACCGTCACACCATAGGTTTGTCTTTCGTCAAAAGAGATACCGCTGTTATTGCCATCCACCATGGCGGTACGTACATTAAATACAGACCCTTTCCAAGTTTGACCTTCGCTACTAGCGACAATGCCACGACGCGAAAAACTGGAAAGAACCAGTGGCATACCACTGATACTGACATCGCCAATATCCAACGTATGGTTTTTATAGGTATTGCGTAGAAGATAGCCCGCTGAAAGTGTCACTCTAGGCTCACCCTCTTGATCATAATTAATATTGGCACTGGGTAACTCTGAGCGAAAATCACCATTCAGGTATTCGGTGTTAAGATTTAGGTTGCCTGTGAATACCCAGCCGCCCTGATCACCATCACTTTTCACCTGTCGACCACCCATGTTAATACCCGCATTACCTCGCAGCACCAACTCGCCATCTCTGGCCGCCTGCACTGCCTCTTCCTCAGCAAGATCAACAATGGCATCCACCATCACCGTGCCCTGTCCATCGACTAAGGTGATTATTTGCGAACCTTCAAACAGGCTTGCAGATTCTGTAATGGTCCACTCGTCGCCATCACGCTGAATCAGATCGGTGACATCAATATCGTCAATCAACAGCCGCGTATCATCCGCGACAACGCCCTGAATCAACAGGCGAATATCCTCACCCTCAGCACCACTATCAACGCGCTTTAAACTAATCACTGCGGGAGGTTCAATTCGTAGACGAGAAGGGTTGTATTCAGGATAATTGGCTGGCTCAGTACGCACGGTGCCATCTCTTAGCCTCAGTGCCACGTAATACTCAATGCCAGGAGTCTGCACCTGGTGCGCCGCCAAACCGGCAATCCATAGATAACCCTTGCGCTGCATGGGCAGTGCAAAAAATTGCCGACCACCCTCAATACGATAAAACAGCGTACCGGCTTGAATAGCCTCATCTTCCGTTTCATACAGTGTGACCGCTTGCCCGGAAAAGCTAGGCTCTTGCGCCTGTACCGATGCCCCAAAAATAGTTAAGCCGACTAACAAACAATGCAAATATCTCATTGGTTTAAACCTTCAACATCAATCCCCTCGAAAGACTTCATGCCTTCTAGGTTCAGGTTTTCGAACTCCACCTCCAGCTCCACACCAGAACCCAACGTTGCATCTAAAGTACGCAGTGCACCACCAGCCCCTTCATTGGTCGGATTATCGGCAGCACTGCCGAGCGCACCATTGATCGCCGAGTTTCCTCTCAAAGAACCCGGATTAACCGTCACCCCCATACCAACAAGTTCAGCACTGACCCCGCTGCTGGTTTCATTACCTACGGTGACATCTGCACCTCCACAAATTATCGCGTTGTCATTAAACCGATCACTCAACACATACTCAGTCACTGCCACAGCATTACTGCGCTGGCCTGCTTGTTGATAAAACAGGGAGACCCTGTTTTGCTGTACGTCACCATCACCCCAATCGAGTGGTTGAAAGCGGAGCAAAGTATCGGTGCGTTGATCAAACTCACTGATCTCAATCACATCACGATCATACTCAGGCGGTAATATCTCACCACATCGATCCATACTTTCATAAAACACCACCCGCACACGACCACTACAACCAAAGCCTTGGCCACGCAGTGTCAGCGTTACCGTGTCGTGTCGATTAAATTCAGACTGCGAAATCGAATCAATACGAATGTTTTTTTGTTGAATCGATTCGAGCCGTTTAATGCGGTCACCATCAATCAACACCTGCCAAGCAGCAGGCAGGTAAGCGGCACTGCCGCAAGCCTCACCAGACCATAAGCCCGGCCCCAATTCGATATCATAACGACCCTGCTGATCTGTCTTAGTGGTAATAAATTTATAGGGTGTATCGGGTTGCCAAAAGCGTATCGTTACCCCAGCCGCTTGGTCACCCCCGACTTGGCGTACTTGCCCCGTCACAGTCACTGGGCTTTCACCCGGATCATAGGAGGTCAATTGATTGATCGCTCTCGCTGCATCAGAGTTGAGTTGAAGTGCCTGCGCCGCCATGGACAACGCCATAAAACAGCCGAGAGATAAACAGCCGATAAATAATCGCTTCATCACTTTGCCCTACCTGGGCGCAACACCCAACTGGATGGCTGCGATCGCTGCCCCACCTTAGACACCGCCAGCACTTGGTAGCGGTAGTGCCATTGTGGTTCAGCAGAGTAATCAACAAAGTGCATCTCATGCAGTACGCCGGAAATTACTTCAAACCCCTGCCCTTGATCGCGCATCACGATGACTCCTGACTGCTGGTCATCTGGCAATTGCCATTTTAAATAGGGCTGTTGAGTCTCGCTCACACTCAATTTCAAGTTAACGGGTGCAGCTATTTCACCATAACGTGGTTTGAACAACACCCCACGGGTCGCGGCACTTTCATTGCCATAAACATCCACCGCCGCAACGCGATAGCGGTAGGCCTGCCCCCCCACCGTGTCACTATCAACAAACGCTGTTTTTTCAATCAGGGTTCGATTTATTTTTGTAAAACCTTGTTCAGAGCCCACAGTAAGTCGATAGACCTGGTAACCAGCCAGATCGAGATCACGATTGGGCAACCACTGCAAAGCCACCCCAAGCTCGCCATCGGCAACACGCAGTTGCAACGGCAAATGAGGCGCACGGCTATCGGGTAAGCGCATTGCTAATCGATTGGACAGCGCCGATACATTGCCTGCCGCATCCACCGCTGCTAACTGATAAAAGTATTCAATTTCGGTGTTGGCGGTCTCTTTCACCTGGGTACTCATGTCACCCTTCTGTGCATCCACCAATGAGACAGTTTTTACAACACGAGGCGTTCCTTTGGCGCGTGAGCGGTAGACCCGATAAGCGGTCACATCGGTCGCTGGGCTGGCCTGCCATTGCAGTCGCAATTCACTTTTACTCAGTGCTTCCACTTGGTTTAATACCACCGGAGGGGGCGCTTCACGGTCGGCCTTAATATCCGCCACCTGTGGCTGCGCCAGCACCGCAGGCAGCCAGAAAAACAGCACACTACTGAGCATTATTTTTTTTATCATTGCCCTGCCTCATACATCGGTAGATCGCACAGATCGATATTACAAATACGGATGTTTTGTGAAGCAGGAAGACCGCCCCACTCACCCGATTGATTAGATATGAATGGCACACCCACGTCACCATTAATGAAGGTTGCACCTAAGAACGGTGATACCGCTGCACTCTTGGCAGGAAATTCACCAAAACCAAACATCATTTGCTGACGCATTGCACCGTCATCAATCCCATTTCGCAATACCAGCCACAACTCGGTTTTACTCACTGCACTCAAAGCGGTACAAACAGCATTATTCAGCACTGTTTCCCCGGCATTGTTCATAAACTCACTGGCCATTACGAAAGGATTAAACTCCCCAGTTGGACAGGCCAGCTCTTTCTTAATAGCCGCCACCACCGGGCTTCCCAGCATAACTCTCATCTTCAACCCAAAAGCTGCACTCTGATCACTCACATCACCTTCAACAAAAGAAGCTACCTGAGCTTCCAACCCTTGTAGAGGTATCTTATGCCCCGCCAGCGTTAAGGTGATGTTGGGATTAACACACGCGCCATACGAAAACTGAACCGCATCATCGATCAGTTCGCCTCGACTTTCCTCCGTCATATCACCCGCCAATGTCACACCTAGCAAGCTATTTAATAGCGGAAATTTGAGACTGCCGCTTAAACCCGTTCGGGTGCCGAAGCTCAATGTGGTATTAGTTTTATCGTAAAACGCACCAACGTTTACCGAGCCACTCACCGCCAACGACAGAGGAAATGGCATCACCCCCACTTCCAGCTGACCACACTGCACTACATCAACATTTTGAACGAGATCAAGTGCGTAGTTGGCCAAAGGTTGGTCAATAGTGGTAGGAAAGTCACTCACCAAACCACTAACCTGAACCTCACCCATGGTATTACTAAGAATCTCCAGCCCGGTTTTACCCTGATAGGAGAGCGACAGGCCATCGCTTTCAGAGTGGCTAAAATAGGCTTCAAAATCAGTATTCACCCCACCAACATAACTACCTATGCAAGTGAAATCGCCCTCCTCACAGCCACTCGCTGCACTAAAGGCCAGTATCTGCCGCCCCCCTTCAGTTGCCTGTTGCAATAAACCCATATGACTCCCTATAAATGGAAGAGCCAGCTTTCCATACAACTCCAACATGAACGACTCTGTCTCTAGGGTGCTAAGGTTCCACTGCTGCTGCAAACCGCCACTGACTCCGCTAAAGCCCATACCATCGCCCGCCAGCTCATCAAAGAGTGAACGCTGTTGAATACGGCCAATCGCCGAGGGTGACTGATTCACCGCGATCAGCGAAGCAATACCATTGATGGCCAAGCGACCTAAATCCACCCCTGTCACCACCGCTTTTTGTGCGATTTCTGCACTGCCATTGACAACAGCTATCGCGTTATAGGCCATTGCATCTGCAAGCAGACTGTCCATATCCCCCACATAGTCACTCGCTGGACTCAGTTGAGGTTGCCCCCCCACTATATCGATAAAGGGAACGGTTTCCAGATAGGCCCATTGCGTTTGTAATGGCATGGTTTTGCGCATCTCGGCAAACAAGGCAAGCAAGGAATAAGGAATCGCATAGGCCCGGTCAGCACCACGCCAAGTGTCGCCATCTGACAGGTCAGTTTCCAAAGCGTTACCCGAGACAATTCGCAGCAGCTTGGCGGTTGGATCGTTAGGGTTTTTGCTCATGGCAATTACGATTGCTTGGCTGGTATTGGGCACACCTTCAATCAAGCTTAATGCGTCGGAAACAACCTGAATTTCATCCATCCCGGCACTTTTTATTCCAAGACTGAGGAAGTCACTAATCCCCGACCCCTTACTTGGCTCGGCACTGCCGTTCCAACTAATGTTCATCACCTCACGCAGAGCACTCCCTTGAGGTAACAGTGTATTAATTGCACCAATGCCCATATTCCCCATCAGACTAACGGAAGCAAAAGTCGCCCCTTTGCTTAAATCTGTTTCGGCGATTTGGCGTAACAACGTGGCGACGGGAAGGTCGTCTTCCATGTCAGCTACGGTGACCGCATCACAATTGCTGGCATGAATCTCGGCAAACCAGAGATTACTTAAATCGGCACCCAGATGAGCCAGTACTTTAGGTGAGTGCTCTGTTTTGCCCAGCCAGCCCTTGTCATGACTAGTCAGTAGGCTTTTGATGGTCATAAAGGGAGTCATTGATAAGGCTGGAGGTAGGGCAATACCCAAGCCCTCATTCACCCGACAATGCAGTGCCGCAATGCCATAACTCCCTAGGTAGGCATCTAACACTGTTTCTCCCTCTAACTGACCCGTGGCTGCTTGCTCTAGCAGGTTCCAGTTGTTATCAATAAAAGTGAGTTGCCAGTCACCCAAAGCATCGGCGGTATTCACCAAATCAGGCTGTAAACCTTGCTCACGGAAAAAGTCCAATATCACCCCTTGAGTAAGGCGCGCAATGACGATGGGCAGATGCTCTCCTTCAGACACTGATAACTGTGAAGCCAGCATTTCACTACTCTCACGCATCATCGTAAATGCCACCGGTAGCGGCTGTGGTAGCGGTGTGATCATGTTATTAACCACAGGCAAACCTAGCAGGCGATTCCCCAGCCTCAAACCATCCACCGCCAGCTGGGTCTCTATCGATCCTGGCTCTTTAGCCACTGTTACGGTCATAGCCAGACCCTGTCCAATAATCGAAAACCACACCGTTTCTTCGGTCGTCTCGTTACTCGTTTGTAAATTGCCAGCCAGTGTTTCTAAAAAGTCGAGTGCGGTGAAATTTTCACCACTACTAATCAAGCTATCGATAAACACGCCACTCAGTTGCAGACCACTGCTCAACAGGCACGCTTCGATACTCTCAGTGCAATCGAATTTTTCTCCTCCATTTAATAGGGGTTCGATCAGTTGACTTTTCAGTTCACTGGCCAAAAATTGGGCGGGCTGATCTTTACCCGGCAAATGCAACAAGCTACCCAGCAGTTGAAGCTCAGGTCGACCAGAAAAATCAGCATTGCTAACCCCTGCTACCACCGCCGTGACCATCGACTCACCCCGCTCTGCCATGAACAAAATTAGTTGACCGATACCGGCCAAACGATAATCACCTTCCGCTGTGATGGCGGGATCGGGTATCTCACTCAGTAGATGGTAAGCGAGGCGTAGGTTGGCTTCGTTATTTGTATCCAACTCGGCCTCGGCCAATGCCTCTGCGGCGAGTCGATATTTATTGCCGGGTTCTATGCGGGTTAAGTCTGGCGTACCATTAATATGAGGCAGGAGAAACTGCTCCAACTCCGCCATACTCACGTCACCTAGGTCTATCGAAGCGATTGAGTCCAGCGCACCACTCACCATTGAAGCAATTTGTGCGGCGGCATCGTTAAGCCAATTGTCAATTTTTGCTTGTAGATCATCCGCCGCGTTGAATAGGGGGGCATTGAGCTGTACATGGGTACCTTTCATGGCAGCCAAGCGGCGCAACTCACCAATAACGACCCGCAGAGCTTGACGTGCTGTGGCATCGGCCATGTCGAAACTTTCACCCATGGCCCTAAGCATCTGCGCTATCGCCTCCCGCAAGGCGGCGCTGTTATTGCCCTCCAATGATTCACTAAATTTAGGTAAGTCATGCGGCCCCTTGATTGAGGCCGGAAAGGTCGCGGGGGAGCTGCTAATCATCTCTTCCAATACGCTTAAATCAGCATCACCTCCCAGTCCGTGCAGCGAGGCCGAGAGATCGAGATAATCCCGCACATCCTCTATAGTGCAATCATGATCTTTGGCACAGGCTGAGAGCTGGTCTGCCTTGACTTCTAACGCGCCAGCTTCTGCCCCAAGGTTATAAAAAATCATATCCTCCGCGCCCAATCCTTGGGCGGTGTTTTTCATCTCAAGCGAGGCTTTAATGAGTCGATAAACCGTCTCTAAGTCTTGATTAACCGCATCATCCAGAAGAGACTCTTGTGCGGTGATGTAGGGTGAAATTCCTTCAATAATGTCGTCCATAGAGGTGCTTTCTTCACCACCCAGTCGCACCATCAAGCTATCAATATTTATCAACCGCTCTGCTTTAGCCTTAAACTCCGACCAATCACGACCATCGTCATTGTTCACCGCCTGATTCGCGGATGCCAGTGCCGTCTCCAGTGCGGCCATAACATTCGCATTTTCTGACAGAGACTCCCACCCACTCGCCTCGCTATCCCCTTGAGCAAGTGAGGTGATAAGAATGATTTTTTTGATCTCTAGTTCAAGGTCATCGGGGTGATCCTGCAACCACTCAACCCGGCTATCCAGCAAGCGTTGAATACGCTCCCTGAAACGTGCATCGGCCTGCGGCTGAGCCACACGAGCCAGCACTTCACGGATTTCAGTAATGGGGTGGAACAGATGCTCCAAAATATCATCGACATCAGGTCGGGCAGCGGCACTCTCCAGTGCATTTAGATCTTCGTCTAACTCCTCTATGACTCGCGCATCAAGGCGGCGTAGTCCCGCCAGTTGTTCATTGGGCAGTGTTGATTTTAAATAGACAATGAGCCTATTCTGACCGACCAAAGAGTCGAGTGACGCGGCGACTTCAACTTCGGGTCTACCTGTTCGCCAGACGACATTTTCCAGCCAATCGGTTTGACGATCACTCATCAGTGCCAGCGGGTTACGCCATTGACCATCGATTTTGGCTCGCAGGTAGCTATTGTTATCAACCTCAATCAGCGATTCACCAACTTGGGCATTAAGACCCCGCCCTTTTTCAAAGTGGCTGGCAAGGGCTTTTAGCTTTTCCAACTCTTGAAAATCACCGCCTGATAATTCGTTATAACGAAGTTCCCATTCAGCTTCCCAAGCTGCTTTAAGTTTAGTTTTCACCGCATCACGATAAGCCACTAATTGATCGTCACGATAATAGACTAGCTGCCCATCACTGTGGCGTTGCTCCGCTGTGCTGTTCACTAAGTCAATCAGTCGTGAGAGGGTTTGAAGATGACGTACCCAGCCCGGATAGTCTTTTGATGCGGGTAACGCCACCTCATCAAATGAACCTGCACGAAAGTAAAAATTAGTGTAGTAAGCCACTAGATCATTCGAGTCAAAATTGCCATTTTGATCAAAATCGTGAGCGGACTCTGGGGTGGCAGCGGTGATGCGTTGCTCCATATCCATCGCGGCGACACGCTGCGCCAAGCTGATGCCCCTACCCTCAGCAAGCCGTAAACCCAAGCTAGTGACCGATGCCACTCTGCTGTCATCCTCGCACATCAAACGGCCCTCTAGCGCTATAAGGTTCAGTGCAAGTTGTATATCGCTTTCAATCACCACTCTATTTTCATTATTGATAATAGGGTTTATAATACGATTCCAAGCCCGATCCGTGGCCTCACACATTAGGCTGTACGTCTCCTCCAGCTGTGTACCCTCACCCAACGAGGCAATTACCTTCAGCAGTATGCTGACCTTGCTTTTCAGTGCCGCTTCACTGCACTGCTCAAGAGCCGTACAGACCTCACTCAAGGCTTGGCTATGGTGGTAATAATCGAGGTAAAACATCTCGCTAGAGTGTTGGCGAAAATTGTGGCTACCTCTCCACACGGCCAATCCTAATGCTTCACCTCTCTCCTGCAAATGAGCAATGCGTCCTGCCGGTGAGGCCGAAGGATTAGCCGCCCACTCAGCCACAGCTTGGGGGCTTAACGCCGTATCATAACGCTTGAACTCTGCCATCATCAGGCTAGTCAAGGCTTCAGCAGCGATCTGTTTGTGCTGATCATTCAATTCATTTATCGGTAGGCCTAAGTCACGGGCCTCTACCATCAGACTATCGAGCTGCAGTAACAGATAGTCACTCGGCTCGATTTTTAGCTGGCGTTCCAACTCAAAAATATCCAGCCACATCTGATGTTTCAGTGCTTGGTTAACACCACTGGCTGGAGTGATTGCTGGCCGCTCATCCGGCAGGTAAAACACCTGATAGCGCTCCACTGGGGAGTAACTCACGGAAAATTCCATTGCCGTATTATCAAATTTAATGGTGGTGGTGCGCACACCATCTGCACTCTCTTTACGATGAATTGTCAAGTCACTATCAGTACTTTGCATCACCTGCTGGCGGCTGCCATCACTCTGACTCACGACCACACCACCGTCATCAAGTTGCGCTACGGTCAGGCTACTGGTAGCGGAACCGCTATTCGTGACAAGGTTGATATGTTCGACTGGCACACCACCGACACTGGCCTGACCTGTTGCGATATCAATCGACCAGAGGTCATTGCTATTTTCTCCTGCCAAATTCAGTTGGCCATTTTCCAGACTCACACCATCCGGTAAGCTATTCTGGTCATTTTGTGCGGCTGCCAGTTGGCTACTGCTGAGTTGCAAGGTAAGAAGTTCGGTTGGGATCACCCCTGAAGGATCAGGAATAGCGACACCTGGCGGGAGGGCCTCCGGCATAGCGTAAATTTCCCACTGGCCATTGCCAAAGGTGTGTAGTGCTTGCTGTTCGTTGGGTTGATAATTCCAAGTCTCGGTGCCTTGAATGACCACGCGGTGCATCAAACTATCTTCTGATTGAATGATCGTCGTTGCCAAATCCTGCAAAGAGTAGATACCCTCCTCTTCAGACATCCTTAAAAGAAGCGTTTCACTGCTGTCACCCGCCCTTAAAACAACAATACCACCGCTATAAGCCACTTCCCAAGTAGGATCCCAGCCCTGAACCGTGTCAGCTATGCGGCCGAAATATTCAACCAACAAGTCGGGATCAAGCATATCCATCCCCACCGACCAAGTGGCTCGATCTCTTGGATCACTGAGTGACTGAACTTGGATAAAAGCCCCTTCACTATTGTTTGTGTCGACAATGCAGCCGTGACCTGGAAATGGACATAGCCCACCATCAGCGTCACGGAAAACCTTGGTTACTACAACATCCCCCACGGATTGTGCCGCGATGCTCTCAGCCGTGTCTGACAGTGTCGGCATCTGATCTGCCATGTACACGGTATAGGGTGTATGTGTACCGTAACTCAGCGCACTAGTAACTTTTATCAGGGGTTGTCCAGCCTCCAGTGTCCCCATAATGAGATTCCCAGCCTCATCTTTATATTCCAATATAGAGGGTTCAGCACTGGCAAACTGACCATTCCAAAATGACATAAACAAGTCTTGCTCTTTCTCCTCGTCTGTTCGCTTACGCCACTGGTGGAAGGAAAAAAATTGTTTGATACCACCGCCGTATTCCTGATGTCCTTCTGGATAATATTGGCTAATGATGCCAAGCGTTAAGTCCACCTCACGCCAACTGCCATCGGCACGGGTCTGCCGTAAGCGAATGACATCGCCATTATCATCCACTGTTTTAACCAAACCAATCAGATTAAAATCAGCATGGGCGATGATTGATTTTGCTTTTTGTATGGCGGTTTTTCCGGCGGATGTCGGCTCTTGCTGCCCGGCCTCGTTGAGCAGTTTAATCAAACTGTCATCTAACACGACACTGAGATTATCTTGAGTAAAATCGATAATGGGTAAGGCACGGGCCAAGGCGGGAATCGCCTCTAACAAAGGCTGGCTTGCTGCGAACAGTATGGGCAACAGCTCAGGCAGTTGTTGCTGTACAACAGCGGCGACATTTTGGCTATTCTCTGTATCCAACACAGCGAGCAACCCCATTAAGGCCATTAATTTTTCTAGCTCAGGACGTGCTGCAATACCGCTTGGATCACAGACCTTAATATTATTGTAGAGCTGTTGTGAATGAGCCGTCATGACACTCATCGATGGCTTTTGCGCCCCAACTTCGCGCACCATTTTAAGCAGGTAGCCCATATTGGCCAGACCATATTGCTGGCACTGATTAAGCATGCTCAGATCTTGCACTTCATCGATCAAGGCCAGTGGCAGTTGCACCAGATCCACCTGACTGAAGTCATTGTCTGCTATTTGCGGCGCATGAACTAACAGTTGATCCAGCTCTTGCAGTAGCACGCGGTAGATATCCAGCAATTGCGCCGCTTGCGGTGAGCCGGTCTCAATCAACTGTTGAAACGCCAGTGGTATGGCTTGGGCGATGCGCAGCACTCGCTGTGCATCGGCAGTGGCAGCATCACTACTGAGGCTTTGATCGAGCTCGTAAAAGCTGAACTCTAATGCGTTTAATACCCCCTGAAGTTGAGTGATAATTTGTGAATCGACATCAATACCGACATCAATACCGAGTGACTGCAAGGCACTTAATGTTTGGTTTACCCCTTGCAGTGCCCAAGCAATTTGCCGCGCCTCGGTCTTCAACTGCCCCGCGAGAGGCTCTAACGTATGTGCCGCAATGCCCAGCATGGCTTGCACACTGGCAGGCAAGGCCAAACCGGTATTACCGCAGTGGCTATTCGAAAAATCGCCTTGCGCGAACTCATTGATGAGGGTCTGTAGATAGCGAACCCCGATGGCTTCTGTGCGGCCCGACGGCACGTTTTGCAACGCCGAGACGGTTAAACCCAGCATCGGTTTGATCTGCGCTGTCTGGATCGGCAAACCGGCTTGTGTGAACAGGGGTTGCAAGCTGTCGGCTTGTTGGCACATCACCCCCACTAGATCAGCCACCGCATCGCCTAGGCGACGGGGGTTGATAGTGCCGCCCTGATTTAACTCTTTCACTAAGTTTAAGGATTCGTCGGCCAAACTCACCGCCAGCGAGGCGAGGCGTTTCTCATGCCCTTCGGGAATGATGGTTTCCACCGCATGAGCGGCATCGACCGCACGCTGTGAGATATTGACGACATCCTGATATGAAAGCCGCCAGTTTTGGTCCACTAAAGTACGCGCGGCACCCACCACCACATGGGCGGTTGCCAGCCCGGCATCGGTCAGGTCATCAATAGAGACTGGCAGGGCTTGCAGCCCGGTTTGGCTGTAGGCTTGGTCAAGGTCCACCCCTTGCAACAGGGGAATAGCGACATCAAGACTATGCAGGCCAATACTGGCGACCTCTTCAGGAGTCAGCTCATCGAAGTTGGCCACTGCGCCTAAGGCTCGCACCGGCAAGGAGGCTAAGTCGATGTAGAGCAGGGTCTCACCTGTACGGCACTCGGGCTTCTCTTGGCAGATTGCTTTGAGTAGATTCAGCGCCGACTCGACAGTTATTAAGCCATTACCGACCGCATTGCGGATCTCCTCGGGACTAGGGAGACCACCAGCGGCAACTGCCATGCCCGTAGCCAGTGCAACCGATTGAACAAATACCGTCGCATCTACCGCCGTTTCAACCATCGCTTCGCCGGTACCTTCAACTCCCATGGCGCCAGCAAAACCGCCGCCTAACCGGGTAACCGTCTCCATGCCTCGTGCACCCGCCAGAACAGCTTTGAGTATATCGACCCCGGCACCCAAGCCCAGCCGCTCGTAACCCACATCACCCCTACCCGTGCTGCGCCACACAGCATAACCATCCTCACCTTGGATAATCTCTTGATCGGGGTGTATGCCCGCTTCGGCCAGTCCTTTAATCGATACCGCTTTGAGCAACGTCAGTTCAGCTTCACCCACAAAGGCTTTAAAGGCTTTTGGGTTTGTAACAGTCTCATCACCCGCAGAGACCTCTGCAACATAAATACTCAGTGCATCAGGATCTCGACCATAGGTATTCACAAACTGTAAATCTGCCTTTACTTTAAGCGCATCATCATCGCCAAAACTGCCGTTTTCAATATTGATGCCCATGCGAATTTCTGGCACCTGCGCGCCCAATGCGGTGTGGTGCACTTTCACCTGGCGGGGGCCGAAAATGCTGAAATTCACATCACCTTTGATCTCAATAAGGGGCTGGGCTGTGGCGATGTCATCTCTATCAGGTGGCTGCTGGTTGCCGGTATAGGGTAGAAAACGGATGGCATTAACCTCAAATGCTTGGCCGATAAACTGAATATCGCCAACGGGGGTTATTTGGGTCTCTGATAGCTGGCCATTGGGGAGAATATAAGTGTCGATCTGAAAAGGGACTTCATTGTTTAGGGCGACAAATTCATCACCGCCAAAATCACTGTGTACAGGGAGAGAAAGCCCCATGCCGGTCAGCACTAGGCGCTGGTTTTCCGCATCAAACAGTAGGTTATTTGGGGTAGATCCCGGCCTATACAATCTCATGTCCGCTGCAAAAGATAGTTGCCTCGAATCACTCGCCTGCACAGGACTATGTAGTTTGGCCTGCCAATAGGCCAGCTCCCAGCTCATTTCTGATGGCATGGTCAGGCCATCTGCTGCAATATTCAGTTGGGCTTCTTGGTCAAAGTCACCTTGGAAGGGGAAGTTCTGTGCCACCGGGTAAGGCACATGGAGCTGCCCATTGGCAAAGGAGTCTGTTAATGCGGCCTCGGTAAATTTAAACCAGCGGGTATTCATGATGGTGGAGAAGCCTTGCACGACATAGTGGCGTTGGTCTTCTACCTCCACCCATTGGCCATCGATCCCCTGCCCGGTGACTAAAAAAGCACCACGATGAAAACCTGAAGGCCGATCAGCATGGGCACCATGCAAAGACCAGCCCTTGTTAAGCTCACCATCCTGCAACAACAAACCAGCGCGTTCCGTCATGGTTCTAGTCAGTGCTTCTCGCCACAGCGTCGCGGCATCATGCCCCATCTTGGCCAATGTTTCTGAGCTAGCATTGGGGAATTCATGGTAGCCCTCTTGAACCTCCTCGCCGATATACAAACGCGCTTGCCGCGGCTGATAATTAAAGTTGCCAAAACGTAGGTTCATGCTGGAATCGATCAACGGCTCGGTCTTAAACAGATCCACGCCATTATTAGAGTCACGACGATGCAGATGTTGAAATACCAACGTATCATTAGAGACAACCGCACTGTTTTCGGCGTTTGGCAGTTGCACATTACCGGCTAAATCAACACCACTCACTTTGGAGTTATCGAGGCCAAACTGGCCACTGGTTAACTGAAGAGTAAAGCCATAGGGCTGCAATAAACTGAGTCGCTCTGCGGGGGCTTGATTAAAAAAATCTGTCACCCGTTGCACGGGCTGCAGTTCGATATCATCACCACTTACCCCTTGGGGTGAATAGTTCAGCCAGTTCGCCCGACCATAGATAAATGCGGTGTTGGGGTGGGTGGTACTAAACAGAGCATTGGCCGCACTCACCTTTAGCCGTAACAAGGCATCATGAAAACCGATCCCAACAAAGCCTTCCTGATCAGAATAGTCACTGTAATTAAGGTGTTGTGAGGCATCGATCACCAGCGTACTGCCTGCGAGGCGCAGGGCGAGATCATCTTGTTTAAGGCGAATATCGGGCCACTCATTATTAAACTCATAACGAGCAACGAACTCACCACCATTGAGGATTTCCAATTGCGGGAACTGAATTTTACCCGTATGTGCTACGTTGATAACCTCGGCTGCTTTTTTTCCAATAGAGGCCGTGGGGGTGACCACTCTTTGGCGGGTACTAAGCTCGGGTAATTGGTAGGCTAGGTCGATGGCTACACCCGTCACATTTTGTCCGAGCTGAACTCCCCCCGTATTAACTGGGTTGGCAACCCCAGCTGCTTTTTTTCCGATAACGGAGCCGTGGGTAATCTCCCTTTGGCGGATATTAAACCCGGGTAATTGGTAGGCTAAATCAGCGAACGCACCGGTAGTGTTAATCATCAAACTTTTGAGTTCAATCAGCTGCCCCTGAATATCCAGGGGGTACTGTTTGTCGCCCTCTAGGGTGATCTGTCCACCGTCGAGTCGTGCGTTAAGCGGGTTGTTCGGCATACTCACGACAACATTATTCATCTGCATTTTTAGCGACTGTTCGCGACCATCACCCCGCCAAGTGGTTGTAGCCTGCGCCGTAAGCTCTGCTTGGCGTGGGGTATTGTTGTTAATGATGGCCGAACCTGAATCTGCCTGATTCATCTCCAACACAAAACCGGCGGCATGCACATATTTGGGAAGGCCACCCGGCAGTGTGGCGTAAAGGTTAGCCGGATCACTGAGGTCATTAAGCGTAATGAGGTAATGCCCTGCGGTGGGTATTTTCCATTTTGGGCTTAATAGTGTCCCCTCATGGCCTGACTCAACCAGTACTTTACCAATGATGATCGGAGCGCCATTAGGTTGTCCATTGTGATCCAAGGGGTGGGCGACAAATTTGAGCGGAAAGGTTGGACTTTGATTGATTCCCTTTCCCTTATCGTATTGCGGGTTACAGGTGGGATATTGAGCAAACCAACCCCCTAGACCTTGGTCTTTAACATAAGCGGCAAACTGCACCGTTTGTTTTTCATCAAACACAAACTGGCCCCGCTCTAGTAAGGGCTGGGGATTAATCGGCACTACTCCCGTCGTCAACTGCCACGCGCCCATGAGACGTGCAAACAGTAACTCTTTGGGAGGTGAGCGATTTTCACATCTATTTTCGATGCCGAACTGCGGCACAAAACCATCACTCCACTCATCAAAATCAAGGGCATCCAAGCGGGCTTTTGGCTCGACCAGTAGATTAATATTTGCCTGATCAATGGGCTTTACGCCATCGAATAGCACAACCTGTAAGTTTTCTAGCAACGGTGTAGAGGATTGAGTTGCGGTCATTGGAATACGCAGCTCCCCCGCTGTACCCGACAATGTTTCGATAGGAAATCGCCCTATGCTCACTCCATCTTGACGCACCTCAGCGTAAACAGAGCGGCTGGTGGCGTTGCCACTGTTTTGCACTTTGATACTCAGTTCATAACCTTGGCCTGCTGCTAGCTCTGCTGTGCGCAGGAGTGACTTTGACTCAAATAAAAAGTCATCTTCTAGCAATTTTGTTTGGAGTTGACGAACGCTAGCTACTGCTGTGGGGCTGGTCTGACGAGAGCTGGTGGCTTGGATATCCTGAATGAAAACCCCTTGAGCTATTGCGCGACCAGAGACACTAAAGGTGCCCCAGCGGGACTGCAAAGGTTCGGCATTTTTATCGGTTGGATAAGCCAGCACCTGCCAGCGGTATTGACCTGCAGTCAGTGATTTTCGCTGCGTGGAGGTAAGTGTGTAAACATCACCCTTGCTGATCGCTTTGATGACTGTTTGATAACGCTTTTTTTCTATCTGGCGTTGCACTTCAATTTTGTATAACCGAAAGCTGGCATCACCCTGCCAGCGAAAATAAACCTTATTCGGGTTCACTTCAATATTAAGGGGAAGCTTCAGCTCTAGCGGTGCCCCAGTTGCTGTACTTTTAGCTCCATCGGCAACAAAATAGATGATGGTCGGTATGTTCGCTAGAACGGGCCCTTCGGAATTAGATAGCTCTAGCGTGACCTCATGACGACCCGGCATAATCGTAGGGAGGTCTACCCCTTGTTGGTTCGAACGAATTTCAACCTCTTTGCCAAAACTTAGCATCTGACTGGTTTGAGCAATCACCTGACCATTCACTCGCCATCTCGCGGTGAGATTGCCATTACCCAGATATTTAAACCGCGCCTTGGCATACAACCCTTTGGTAGAAGGGGCAACAGTGATGCTGCTGCGCTCATTAGCAAAACTGAGGGCTACGCGCTCAATATATACTCGGTCAGAACCGGTTGAGGGCGCTGACTGCGTACCTACAATGTCGATATTCACCTCAATGGCTGCCTGCACCGGCCCGGTACATACAACCATCAGCAAAAATAAACTTAAGGCTTTGGATAAAGTCATGTCGCTACACTCATCTGTAAAATTTCCATGGCTGAGCAACCCTGTTTTCAGGATCAATACAGCTCTGCCTTGTTATTTTCTCACTTCAATTTCAGGAGTGAATGCTAAACACTATTCAACTGCGGGGACATACCCAATCCTTGGTATTCCTTTACCCAGTGACCGAGATATATACTTCCACAATATTTGCTATGAGAGCTAATCACCATGTCACGCCCTTTCATTATTTCCACACCGATGTTGAGTTTGATTGCGGCGCTAGTTTTAAGCGGCTGCTCTAGCGAACCCGCTCCTCAGGAGAACCCTGACAATCAAATGGCTCAAGTACATGTTCAGATCGGAGGTGAGCCGCAAGCCTCACCCCGTGTATTAAAACAGCACTCCGCAAGCAACGGCATTCCTGCTGAGGTAAGTAAAATTGTCATCGAGGTGCTGGACAGCAGAGGACGGCACCTAGATTCGGCAGACTTACTACTAACGGGTAGCGTCACGCTCACTATTCCGGCGGGTAAAAACTATACAATTAATGGCCGAGCCATGGCGGGAAGTGAGCTGCTGTTTTCAGCCTCTACCTTGTTGGCGACTATTGGTGCTGGGAGCCAAGTATCGGTTAGTTTGAGTTTGGAAGAGCAAGTCGCCTTGAGTATCTCTTCTTTTGGCGATCAGAATATCGGCGCGACATCAGTCGAGGTCAGCTACAGTGTTGATGGCTTAAACAATACAAATATGACTTGGCTCGTCAATAATATTGAAGGAGGTAATGCAGAAATTGGTACTATTAATACCAACGGCCACTACACCCCTCCAACCACACTGCCAAGCAACCCTATAATCACCTTAACTGCCGTGCCGATTGTTGCGCCTTCGTTTGCTCAGTCGATATCCTTCACGTTATTACCACCCGCCAATCAAGCCCCTATCGCTATTGCTGGGAGTGATCAAACCGTCACAGCCAATGCCACAGTCAATCTGGACGGTAGCGCCAGCAGTGATGCCGATGATGGCATCGCGAGCTATCAATGGCAGCTTGTCGGGGGCGATTTTTCGCCAACCTTGTTAAATGCCAATAGTGCTATCGCCTTCTTCACCGCCCCCACCAGCCAATATGGGGGCAGCGTGACATTACAATTAAACGTGACCGATAACAGTGGGGATTCTCATTCAGATAATGTAATCATTACGATCACTGGCACGGACCAGCCCTTAAGTGCCGATGCGGGTGCCGATCAAGTGGTTGATGAAAATACACTCGTCACCCTCGATGGCTCTGCCAGTACCGACCCAGACAACACCATCGTTCAATACCGATGGGAAGAGCTCTCTGACAGCGGTGTTGTTTTATCTAATGCGAATACACAACAAGCCACCTTTACCGCGCCCGCAATCACAGTCAGCACAGCACTGCAGTTTCGCCTTACGATTACAAATGATCATGGTGAAGAGGCACAAGCAGTTGTTAATATCTCGATAAGTAGTGTTGCACTGATAACCGATAAAATTTTCTTCGCCGCCTCTACCAATCTCAGTTCATATTCACTCTGGGTAACCGATGGCACCGAGGCCAATACACAGCAGGTCTCTACAGTGAATGTCAGTAACTTCGATTTCCCTCAATTTATTAACTACAATGGATTTCTCTATTTTGAAGGCTCTGAAGCATCAACCGGGCGTGAGTTGTGGCGTAGCGATGGCACACTCAGTGGCACCCAGCTTATTCCAACCGCTGACGACACCGCCTATAGTGCGTTAGGTGCCAGTGCCTCCGTATACCCGAGTAGCCTGACGCTGATAGGTGATCATATTTTGTATGGTGCCAACACCTCATATAACACTTTTTACAGTTCTGAGTTTATCTCACTCGATACGAACAATTTAAGTCTCAGCAGCGTATTTCCCAATGGTCGTCCAACAACCGGAAATGGGGCGATCAACCACACCGGGGTGATGGCTGGCTACACCTATTTCCACCATGTGGTATATACACCCAGCATCTCATCCAGCTTATACCGAACTGATGGTCTCAATCCGGCTCAGCTGGTTAAATCTAGCGATGTACTTTATTCACACGTGCATGATTTTGTAGAGATGAACGGCCAACTCTATTTTTCCTGGGGCTTCAATGAGCTATGGAAAACCGACGGTACTGAGGCGGGAACTGTGTTAATCAAAGCATTCAGTGGCCACATTGGGCACTCCTCATCCTATTCTGGCCAACGAAATATGGTCGCCTTAGGTAATCAACTGATTTTTGTTGCTGATGATGGTCAAGGCCGGGAGCTGTGGCGTAGTGACGGTACCACCGCAGGAACAGTGTTAGTAAAAGACCTCGATAACACGATAGCCTCAACAAACCCAACCGAATTCACACTGATGAATAACGAGCTATTTTTCATTAGTGCCGCCGGTAATGCCAGTACCGATGGACTATGGAAAACCGATGGTACAAGCTCAGGCACCACCCGATTATCTGCTGTTCGCCCTGCTTTTGATGGCTATTATACCGGCATAGGAAGCGCCCAACCTGTGGTAGTTAGTGCGCTGAACCGACTCTTTTTTGCGGCGGATAATGGCAGCTCTGGCATGGAGCTTTGGACCTCAGATGGTACTATCTCAGGCACGGTTCAGGTCTTAGATATCCGCACCGGTGCCGCTAGCAGCTCGCCTGCTATGTTTCATGCGGGCAGTCAGTTTCTTCTCTTTATCGCCGAAGACGATGATGGCCGAGCCAAACTGTGGCGCTCAGACGGTACACCCGGCGGCACCACGCTGATTAAAGATATTAATCCCAACGGCTTTGGCAGAGGCGCATTTTTCCCTTTCGCGGGCTAATGAAGCTCTGATCAAGCCTTGAGTGTTTTATGCTGACAGAAGGGCAAACTCGACTCGTGACACCTCTTATCCCAGATATTTTATAAATTATCCGCGATAAGAACTGTGTCGAAAAACATTACACTCAACCATCCCCCCAAAAACAGATCTATTCATTTTCATATATTTCAATCAGTTATAATCTGGCCTGATAAATGCCTCACTAATTTAAGTGTAAAAGATAATCAAATTAGTTGGTTTAACTTGGGGGAGATCACTCGAATGAAAAAATTATTACAAAATATTGCACTATTTTCAGCATTAGCTATCGGCGGTACTGCCAATGTACTCGCAATGCCCATCGTTGATCAGTCACAAGCGACAACCAATGGGGGGGTTGCTTTCTGGAGTGACCTGCAACAGGCACAAACCTTCACCGCTGGCATTACAGGCCAACTGACACAGCTTGATGTGCCACTGGGTCTCAATCGGGGTACTGGCTTCACGGGCAATGAAACCGCATATATCTCACTGGTAGAGTGGGGCACTAATGCACCCGGCACTGTTCTGGGAAATACCAGCATTCTACTCAGCAGTGCATCCACACTGCAATCTCTGGATCTTACCTCTGAAAATATATTTCTAACTGCCGGTTCGATGTACGCCTTCGTACTCAGTAATGATTTGACCTATATCAGCCTGCCCGACCCATACCGAAATACTGGCATTCGAGTTCAGTGGGATGCGGATTCATACACCGGTGGCAGCTTATGGACCCATTACAGCAGTGGCTGGGCAGAGCGCTCCGGGGTAGATACTGTGTTCACAACCTATGTTAATGCCGTCCCTGCGCCCTCTGTTCTATTCCTTCTGGCGGGCGGTTTGGCAGGGCTTACCTACTTTAGAAGGAAGCTGGCTTAAGCTCTTCAGTTTTCGGCTATTCAACCCTCAAGGCTTATCGCCTTGAGGGTTTTTTTGTGGGTGACAAACCCGCGCAAAATCTCTCCATTTATCCATTAAACAGGGTAAAATGGCTGAATGAATTCACCCCACCGCTATAATCAAACCGAGCGCAACGCCATCGACAAAGTGATTCAGGAGCGGCGTGACATGCGCCACTTCAATCGTAACCCTGTTGATGCTCAGCAACTTATCCATATTCTCGATGCGGCACATCACGCGCCCAGCGTTGGTTTGATGCAGCCGTGGCGTTTTCTGCGCATCACTAATACGGCACTGCGCCAACAGATTCAGCAACTGGTGGAAGAGGAGAGACAGCAGACCGCCGCCGCTCTTGGTGAGCGTCAGGAGGAGTTTTTACGTCTTAAAGTGGAGGGTATTATAGATGCCGCAGAGCTGTTAGTGGTATCACTCATGCCCGAACGTGAACAACATATTTTTGGCCGCCGCACCCTGCCCGAGATGGATCTTGCCTCGGTCGCCTGTGCCATTCAAAACATGTGGCTTACCGCACGCGCCGAAGGGCTGGGGCTTGGCTGGGTCTCACTGTTTGACCCACACACCTTGGCCGAGTTACTGAAAATACCGGAGGGTGGCAAGCCAATCGCCATTCTCTGTATTGGCCATGTAGATACCTTTTATGAGCGGCCCATGCTTGAGCAACTCAACTGGCGGCAAGGTGAGCCGTTACAACAACACCTGTTTGAAAATAGCTGGGGCAGCCCCTCGCCACTACTGAACAAACAGCATGAAGAGTCTGAACCTCCATCATGCTGACCACGCTGCTGGTCATCTTTGCTGCCCTGTTAATGGATCGTCAACTGGGTGAACCCAAGCGTTTTCACCCCTTGGTCGGTTTTGGTTCGCTGGCAACCGTGCTAGAGAAAATCGGCAACAAAAAACAGCACACCCCCCGCCAGCAAGTTGGCCTAGGTCTGCTTGCCCTGATACTCCTGTGCGGCGGAGTGGCTGCCTTGTTCAGCACCACCTACTTGAGCCCCTATGCTGTTATATTTGAAATAGTCATTCTCTACCTCGCCATTGCCCCGCGTAGCCTCAATGAACATGCGCTGGCGGTGCACACTGCACTCCAGGATAACAACATTGAGTTGGCCCGCAGTCGGGTCGGTTACATGGTCAGCCGTCACACCCAACAGATGGATGAGCAGCAGATCAGCCGGGCGGCCATTGAATCCACACTGGAGAATGGTAACGATGCCATTTTCGGCGCACTGTTCTGGTTTATCGTCGCGGGCATCCCCGGCGTGGTAGTCTATCGACTGGTAAATACCCTGGATGCCATGTGGGGCTACCGTACAGCGCGCTATGAATATTTTGGAAAAAGCGCTGCTCACTTGGATGACCTTCTTAACTACATTCCTGCCCGCCTCACCGCCTTCAGCTATGCACTCTGCGGCCACTTTTCAAAAGCGATACAGTGCTGGAAAAAACAGGCACACCAACTCGCAAGCCCCAACGGTGGCCCAGTGATGAGCGCCGGTGCCGGTGCATTGCAATGCAGACTGGGAGGGGCGGTTATTTATCACGGCCAACTCACTGAACGCCCCCAGTTTGGCTGCGACAGAGCACCTCAGGGAGTCGATATTCAACGGGCAACCGCACTGATAGAGCGCACCCTTTGCCTCTGGCTGGCTCTGCTAACCCTGGCCGCAATGATTGGAACCCTGAGCCATGCTTGAACATGGAGGCAAGCTGCGCGCTGCCGCACAACAGTACAATATTCCACTACCACAGTGGCTGGATCTCTCCACCGGCATTAATCCTAACCCGTGGCCGATCCCAGCCATTCCCGAATCAGCCTGGTCACGGCTACCCGAAGATGATGATGGCCTGCTAGAGACTGCAAAACACTATTATGGAGCACCTAATCTGTTAGCCGTCGCTGGTTCACAAATGGCGATTCAGGCGCTACCTCGACTACGAAAAACAAGCCAAGTGGCGATGCTGCACCCCAGCTACAATGAGCACCACCATGCGTGGCAAAACAATGGCCACCAGGTGATGTCGATTGAGGCGGATCAAATTAATACTCACATTGATCAACTCGAGGTATTGCTGCTGGTCAACCCGAACAACCCCACCGCACAGCGCTTCGATGAGCAGCAGTTACTCACCTGGCACCAGCGACTACAACAGCGTGGCGGCTGGTTGATTGTGGATGAAGCCTTCCTCGACTGCACACCACAGCACTCCATCGCCCGGCACAGCCATCTACCGGGGTTAATTGTACTGCGTTCGGTGGGTAAGTTTTTTGCTCTGGCCGGTGCACGCATCGGTTTCGTCTGCGCCACTGAGGAGATCCTACAGCCACTGGCAGAGCTGATTGGCCCCTGGGTACTTTCCGGCCCGGCCCGCCACGTTGCCAAAGCTGTTTTGTCCGATCACCCACAACAGCAACAGGTTCGCCAACAGTTGAAGTTGCAAGGCGAACGACTCACGCAACTACTTAGCCAGCACCACCTGACACCCACTGGCTCTACCCCACTCTTTAGCTGGATTAAAACCACACACGCCGAAAAACTGCACCAGCAACTGGCAGCCGAGGGCATTCTCACCCGACTCTTCAATGACCCGCCGAGCATTCGTTTTGGCCTGCCCAAAAGCGAACCACAGTGGCAACGGTTAGCAGAAGCACTCAGCAAACTCACTATAAAGACAGCCCGACAACCTAGGCAACCATCATGAGTACCTTAATGGTGCAAGGCACCACCTCCGATGCCGGTAAAAGCGCCCTGGTCACCGGCATCTGCCGGGTGCTGCATCGCCGTGGTATCAAGGTTGCTCCATTTAAGCCGCAAAATATGGCGCTTAACAGTGCTGTCACCGCTGAGGGTGGTGAAATTGGACGCGCCCAAGCCCTACAGGCACAAGCTTGTGGCCTGCAACCACACACCGACATGAACCCGGTACTGCTAAAACCCAATAGCGATACCGGCTGTCAGGTGATCATCCATGGCAAAGCACTCAACAACATGAAAGCGCAGGAGTATCACCACTACAAAAGCAGCGCAATGCGCGCCGTATTGGCCTCCCACCAACGGCTTAAACAGCAATATGAGAGGGTGATCGTCGAAGGCGCTGGTAGCCCTGCTGAAATCAACTTGCGGGAGAATGATATTGCCAACATGGGGTTTGCAGAAGCGGTAGATTGCCCGGTGATTATTGTTGCCGATATCGACCGGGGGGGTGTTTTTGCCCACTTGGTCGGCACCTTGGCGCTGCTCAGCGAATCAGAACAAAACCGAGTAAAGGGCTTTGTCATTAATCGTTTTCGGGGCGACATCTCGCTGCTACAGCCCGGACTCGACTGGCTGGAAAAGCGGACCGGAAAACCAGTACTCGGCACCCTGCCCTACCTGCACGGCCTGCACCTGGAAGCTGAAGATGCCATCAACACCCAAAGTAGCAGTCGCGTGGCAACACCCCTAAAAGTAGTCATCCCCACACTGCCACGCATCAGCAACCATACCGACTTTGACCCACTGCGCTTGCATCCTCAAGTTGCATTGCACTTCGTCGCCCCCGGCGAAACGCCACCTCCTGCCGACTTGGTGATTCTTCCCGGCTCAAAAAATGTGGCAGCAGACCTCGAGTGGCTACGCCAGCAAGGGTGGGAGAAACATCTGCAACAACACCTGCGCTATGGGGGGAAACTACTGGGTATCTGTGGTGGTTATCAGATGCTCGGCACCCATATAGATGACCCGGATGGCATCGAAAGCAAACAACAACAGAGCTTAGGGCTGGGGTTATTAGACTTCTCCACCACCCTAAAACCCCATAAAAAACTGCTGCGTAGCACTGGCAGGCTCAACTTTGGCAACACCCACATCAGCGGCTACCAGATTCACGCAGGAGAAAGCCAAGGCCCGGCGCTACAACGGCCACTGATGATCCTGGATGGAGAAGAGGAGGGTGTGATTTCCGACGACAAGCAGATTATCGGCAGTTATCTACACGGGCTATTTGAACAGAGCGAAGCGTGCCAGGCGCTCCTACAGTGGGCCGGGCTATCGAATGCAGAACCGATCGATTATATCGCCCTGCGTGAAGCGGGCATTGAGCGTATGGCAGATAGTGTAGAAAAACATATGAACATTGAAGAGCTGATGAAGCTACTCTAAACCTTATGATATTTTTGCGGAGATTTCAGTACACACTCACGATTTCAGCCAGAATAAGGCATTTATGACTTAATCAGAGCTTCCCTAAGGAACCTTCCAGAAACGCTGCATTTCAACGTACATAAATGAAGCGGTCCATGCAATCAGTACTAACCCCAACAGGGCTTCAACCCCGGCAACATAACGGAGTGTTCCCATGGGGATAATATCGCCAAAACCGAGAGAAGTGTAGCTTGAAAAGGAGAAGTAGATGCAGTCGCTGAGGGTGCCTGAAACAGAACCCACCAATTCACCATACTGCTCACTTTTACCTAAAAAATAGTAGGCAAAAGCGAACACTAATACTTCCAGAACATGGGCTGTTAGTGCGCCCACTAAGCCGATTACGATGCGTAGTCTTGGTAGTATGTGAATGTGTTTCATTACCATGGAGAGACGCAGCAGCGCTTCGTAATGAATCAGTATGGAGAGTGTTACTAGGCCAAGAATAATAAAGGTGGAGATTAACAAGGAACCACCGGCAACGGTGCCTTAGAGAGCTTCAATTCATCTAATGGTGCAGGCCGTCCATTCACATAGCCCTGAATAAAATCAAGCCCAATCCGGCGCATCTCTTCCCTAATCTCTTCATTTTCAACGTATTCAGCAATGGTTTTCAGGCCAAAAATATGGCCGATTTCATTGATCGATTTAACCATTGCCCGGTCAATAGGGTCGTGTAGGACATCGCGCACAAACAAGCCATCTACCTTCAGAAAGTCCACATCAAGGCGCTTGAGATAGGCATATGACGACATGCCGCTACCAAAGTCATCCAATGCAAACAGACAACCGTGTCGGCGCATCGCTTTTACAAATGCGTTCGCCTGGGCAAGGTTGCTGATGGCCGCTGTCTCTGTAATTTCAAAACAGAGCTTCTCTGTGGGTATTTTGTAGTGCTCGATCATCTGCTCAACATAGGGGATAAATTGATCGTCGCCGAGCGAAAGTCCGGAAAGATTTATAGAGCACATTGAGAGATTATCCAGCTCATCTTTATGTGCACTCAGCCACTCCATGACATGCTTAACAACCCAGCGGTCAATTTTTGAGACAATGTTATAACGCTCAGCGGCGGGCAGGAAAAAACCGGGGGCGACCCAGCCACCCCGGCCATCCTGCATGCGCAACAACACCTCGAAATGAAGCCCCTCTTCGTTATCTTTGAGTGGTTGTATCTCTTGATAGTAGAGTGCAAATTGGTCCTCTTCACAGGCCTGATTTATCTGTGAAATAACATGCATTTCGCCATAACGATGCATCATCTCTTCATCGTCAGGTCGGTAGATATGGATCCGGTTACGCCCCTTCTCTTTTGCCATATAACAGGCGCTATCAGCTCGGGCCAGTGCATTGTGCAGGTCGCGGGCATCAGGCGCTATGGGTGCGACACCAATGCTGGCACCAATACTAAATGTTTTGCTCTCATAGATAAATCGATACTCTTGGATCGATTCACAAATATCACTGGCAATACGGGATGCCTGTTCAATATCACAATCTTCGAGCAGCAGAATAAATTCATCGCCACCAAAACGGGCCAGTGTGTCACTGTGTTTGCGTATTTTATGCAACATAATACCCGCAATTGAGCGCAGCAGCTGATCACCCGCGATGTGACCACAGGTATCGTTGATCACCTTAAACTGATCAAGATCGATGTAACAGATCGAGTAGGGAACCTCCTGGTGATGCTCTTCATCAAGTACCGTTTTAAGGCGCTCTTCAAAGGCGGCACGATTGGTAAGGCCGGTTAACGAGTCATGATTTGCCTGATACTCAAGCTTTTGTTCCAGCATGTAGGGTTCAGTAACATCGCGGAATACTTTAACCGCACCCACCACCGAACCAAGGCGGTTACGGATTGGCGAGACAATGCAATCCAGTCGTAAAACAAGCCCTTCATGGTTACGGTAGATTGAGCCACGCTGTCCTTTTACAACTTCACCCTGCTCAATGCAGTGATCAACAGGGTGTATTTCTGCGGCGGTACCCTCTTCTGAAAAAGGGGAGAGAACATCCGCAGCCAGCTTCCCTTTTGCCTGTTCCAGACTCCACCCAGAGAGGCGTTCAGCCACCGGGTTCATGTAATCAATGCGGCTATCAACATCAGTGGTAATGACACCATCTGCAATCGATTGGAGTGTAATCTCTGCACGCTCTTTTTCCTGATGCAACGCTTCTTGTCGATGGGCAAACTCTTGATTACTAATAATAAAATCTTCACGATGCACTGCAATCTCACAAACCTGGCGTAGTTGGTCTGCGCGAAAGGGCTTGGAGATAAAGTCAACCGCACCTTCCAGAATTAATGAACCCGCACGCTCAGCAGTCGCATAAGCGGTCATCATGACAACCGATTGGCTGGGGGAAAACGCCAGTATCTCTTTCAGTACATCCTTGCCTGATTTTTCAGGTAACATCACATCCAGTAAAACCAGATCATGTCGGCGCTCTTTCCACGCCTCCAAGCCACTCTCACCATCCGTCGCCACTTCTATATCGAAGCGCGTGTTCAGTATGCGTTCGATCAATTTAACGGTGTCCGCATAATCTTCAATAACTAACAGCGTTGATTTGGGTGGGCCAACATGGTCTTCGGTAATAATTTCACGCAACACCGCCGGCAGCTGATCAGCTTTGCTGAAAGGAATAAAACGGTTAACCTGATACTCTTTTGAAGTGACCTCTGCAATACGTTCACTATAAGTGGTAGAGACAATGACAATCGGGATATCCGCTTTAACGCGCAACGCACCGGAGCGAATCAAGCGTGTCAAACGCCAACCATCCAGCGCCCCTAAATCCACATCGGTTACCACCACGTCAACAGCTTGCTCACTGAGCATTTCAATCGCATCGACACTGTTGGTCACTCTGCTGACATGGCTAAACCCGGCATCCTCGAGAGTGGTGCAGATCTGCTTGCAGTGACTTTCATCCAGATTAAATACCAATACGTGTAAGTCACTCATCACTCACTCCCCCCATCACTCTTTTCAAATATGAACAGCTCATAAAATATCGCAGTAACCATTCAGTGTATTTATTTCTGCGGGGTCAGAGTAAAACAAGAGCAATATTAGCTCTTGTTTTACTCTGACCCCAGGATGTTAATCAGAGATTCCCTAAGGGAATTGTCAGACTGAATTTTGAGCCTTTGTTTACCGTGCTCTCAATAACAATCTCCCCTCCCATCAATTTACTGAATTTTTGACTAATCGCCAATCCCAAGCCCGTTCCCTGATAACGGCGAGTGTAGCTACCGTCCACTTGTTTAAAGACATCAAAAATCGCCTCCCAGTGCTCTTCCGCAACACCAATACCGGTATCTTCAACTGAGATAGTCAAACTCTCACCATCGCACTTGGAAAACACTGTTATCCGCCCCTCTTCGGTAAACTTAACCGCATTGCTCAACAGGTTAAGTAAAATCTGCCGAATTTTAACCCCATCAATCGCAACTTTTTCCGCAGGAAAGTTCAAATCAACAACAATCTCATTGCCATTCGCATCGGCAATTGGCCTTACGGTGTCGACCGCCTGTTCAAATAGTTTTTGAAGATTTTCAGGGTGAAGTGATAGCTCCATTTTCCCCGATTCATCTTTGGAGAAGTCTAACAAGCCGTTGATCAGCGCGAGCAGGTTTTCGGCATTAACCAATATACTCTCCAGATCGTTACGAATATCCTCGCTATCATCCGGAAGAGTCTCATTGATTAAGTCACTAAAGCCGATAATCGCTTGCAGAGGCGTTCGCAACTCATGGGTAACATTGGCTAAAAACTCTGATTTATTTTGATTCGCTTCAATCGCCAAATCTCGCGCATGTACAAGCTCCTGGGTGCGCAGTTCAACCTCACTTTCAAGGTGTTCATTCTGGTCACGCAACTGTTGGTCACGCAATACCAGCACCTCCATCATGTTGTTATATGAATGGGCAATTTGCACGACCTCCCTGGGCCCTTCCAGCTTGGCAAAAGGGTGGGCATCTGCCCCCTCTTTTTGCGCCTCCTGCATAACGGCTGAGAGCTCGTAAAGTGGATCAGTCAGGCGCTTGAAGCGCTTTCTTAGTATATAGACCAGTATCATCGAAAACAGCAGTCCGATCAGTAAATTATTAACGACCGTCACCGTCTGAATATCGCGCAATCTCTGCTTGCTTTTACACACCACCACGTAACCGATCAGTTCGCGCTCACCTTGTTGCTGCAATAACAACAGATCATCATCAATTGCCCCACCTTCAGTATAAACAGGAGCCATCAACACCCACTGATTAATATCATCGCTAATCACCGTCGCTTCAGTTTGCGGCCATTGCGAGGTAGGAATTGAGAATGCAGCGCCACCTTCAGAAAGAATGATGTTACCCCTCTCCGATAAGATCATCACCTGGCTAACAGAAGGGAAAGAGAGTGCAGCCTGTACCGCATCTTCTGCATTTTCGCCACTATCATATAGCAGTGCTAAAACCGATTGCTCTGCAAGTGACTGGGTGACTTGGAGACCTTCACTCACCAGAACATCATAAAGATTTTTTGAGGTCATCCACGCCGTAGAGAGCGATGCGGTAATTGACAGAGCCAATATCCCGATCGTAACGACCGTGGTGAGGTGAGCACGGAAGCTAGGGTGATTTGTATGTGTATCCGTTGATTCCATGATTATCGATTACTATTGAACGGGGTAAATCAGGTCAAACTCCATACGCTGACGCTGGCTAAAGTTAATACCTAAGTGTGAAGCGGTACGCTCATTAACGGATACCTTGAGGTCTTTGGCAGGTAACACCAAGGGGACTCCATTTGTCTGACGCTGTCTAAGCACTAGTTTCCCAAGACTCTCCCCCGTACCAGAATTATCAGGAAAAAGTGCAAACAGTGCGCCGCGGCGCGCATGGGATGGGTTATTGGAAAAAATCACGATATGTGAGTCCCATGCCTTTGCCAGCACAACCGGGAGTGCCGCCTTATCGGGCATCATTTTATCCAGCAACAGCCACACCGCATCCTGCCCATCATTCACCTCATGCAGTAGCTGGCGAAGCTTGTACATCCCCTCTCGGAGAGACTCCGCTTCAAATGCATTTAGTTCAATATCGTATTTATCCGCAACCTCTTTGGCCATACGAATCAGCCAACCATTGCTCGATTCACTGTAGACCGTGTAGACACGTTTTACGCTGGGCGCAAGGCGCTTAAGTTGAGAAAAAAACTGTTCAGGATCCGTCACCAAGCTAATGCCACTGTGGCCATTTGGCTCAATCATCACGCCACCATGGACAACCGGATAATACTCTCTCAGCGCCTTGCCGATTGGGTAATTTCTCTCTCCAATGGCAATCACCGCTTCAATTTCATCATGCTTAAACCGTTTTTTGATCGATTCAATATCATCCCCGTCCGTCAACGTATAGAGCATCACATCGAGTTCAGAGTTGAGCTTTATACCATCGACTATCTCATCAAAAACATGGGAAAAAAGAGAGTTTGTAGTTGATGGGTATAGCACTGCAACCCGAACGGACTCTGCGGCCACGAGAGATGATGACAGGGCCATTAATACCGTAACAACAAGAGAGAGCAACATCGTTGGCAAGCTATCAAACTTCAAAAATCGCCCTCCCTGATGCTCATCAAATCACTACTCCTGGTCTGCTTTAAACCACTAAAAATAAAAATTGAGGGTAAATATTATTCATGTAGAAAAATACCATTCGCTCTACCACAGCAGAGTGGAGATACTATTAGGGTGTGTATCGTCAAGTGGGGCTATTTATTTAGTGAAAGAGTATACACATAGAGGAGATACGAAGGGTGAGCCACGGGCTGTTCACAAAAAGCACAGAACCTAGAGTTAATAGCGAATCACTTCTCGCAAAAGTGAGGTGGCATATGCGCCCACAGGCAGTCTGAATTTTAGAATCAGCGTCTTGTCATCACCCCAGCTCCAGTTCAAGTCGGGCACACAAAGACGCAGAGTACGCCTCGATTGCTCAAGGCCGATATGTTCCATTTTTTCCAGTATCTCTTGATAGGGTGCCAGCGCCGCTTGCTCATATTCATGGGCAACCAATGCGGTTGCCGTTCGACCGCGCCCCCACAGGGGTGCCGAAGGGTGAATATCCCCTTCGGCAAGGCGCTTAGTTAACTCATCATCAACAGTTTCAGCTAGAAAGTGGCTATTGCTACCGGATAGCATCACCGCTTCACCCAGCAGGATTTTTTGCCAACTGCCATCAGCAACACGCTGGGAGAGAATTTTATTAAAGAGGTAGGAGCGTACCGCTGAGAGATAGAGACCGCGCTTATGACGATCTTTAACTTTGATCTCGCCTTTTAAGAGTGCCACGCCGTTGCTGACATTTCGTCCACCATGGCCAAAGCGTTGCTCGCCAAAATAGTTAGCAACACCCTTTGCTTTTATTATCGAGAGTCGCTGCTCAATAAGATCGCGATCTCCTTCCAGCTGTCGCAGTGTAATAATAAAAGCGTTGCCGTTGTGCGCGCCTCGGCGCAATTTAGCCCGATGTCTACCAAAAGAGAGTAGCTTGATATTATTGTTTTCAATACTCCGCCAGTCAGGTTCCATCTTTCCAGGCAGGCGAACTGAAAACCACTGAGTAGTCACAGCAATGCGATCTTTTAGCCCCGCATAGCTAACATCTCGTGCGGGCACACCGGCCAAGCGAGCCAACTGACGAGCCAACCACTCAGTATTGGTATCTCTTTTCTGAATATGTAGCCAGTGATGCTCGCCACAGCCGCTTAGTGGAATATCCAGCAGCTCCTCCACCTGAAAGTCATCAGCACTGCTTCGCAACAGAGCATCTCCACAGGGCGCGCCATGAGCATAATTAAAAGAGAGATCGAATGGATCACTCATTACAGCAAGTCGAATTAGTTTCAACCTGTGACTCCTTAATCAGAGCCACCGCGTGGGCAGCAATCCCCTCTTTCTGCCCGACAAACCCCATCCCCTCGGTGGTGGTTGCTTTTACATTGACACGATCCGGTGGCACCCCCAAATCTGCCGATAAATTTTCAACCATCGCCAATATATGCGGTGCCATTTTAGGCGCTTGAGCCAAAATCGTCACATCAACATTGTGAACAGTTAAACCACGCGCCAGCAACTGCTCCACTACATTTCGCAATAGAATACGGCTGTCGATATTTTTAAACTCTTTATTTGAGTCTGGAAAATGACGGCCAATATCACCTAGACCCGCCGCACCCAGCAGTGCATCACACAGCGCATGTATCATCACATCGCCATCGGAATGAGCCTCCATACCCAACTTATAAGGAATGGTCTCGCCGCCAATAATCAGCGGCCGACCAGCACTAAAGCGGTGCGCATCATAGCCGTGTCCAATTCTCATACTAGGCACTCCTTTTGTTGCTGTAAATAGAGCGCGGCAAGTGAGAGGTCGTGGGGTTGGGTAATCTTGATATTATCCCCATGCCCCTCCACCATGCGAGGTGAAAAGCCAGTCCACTCAATGGCAGAGGCTTCATCTGTGATGAGTACATCTGAGTCACGGGCCCGTGATAGCGCGTGGTAGAGCATACCGAAACGAAACATTTGCGGTGTCAATGCTCGCCAGAGCCGTGCACGTGATACAGTTTCAATGATTGTTCCCGCCACATCACTGCGCTTCATGGTGTCCGCAACTGGTAGGCCGAGAACGCCGCCCACAGGGTGCTCTTTTAGGGTGGCCATCAGTTTTTCAATATCGGCAATACGCAAACAGGGGCGCGCAGCGTCATGCACCAGCACCCAATCATCCGCCGCCGCCTCGCCTCGCAACGCTTGCAAACCATTAAAGACAGAGTCACAACGCTCCGCCCCCCCCGTGACCGACACCACTTCAGCCGCAGTAGGGTGTAAAACATCTTTCCAGTAGTGATCATCTGCACCGATTGAGACAACAATCTTATTGATCTTTGGGTGAGACGCCAGACGAGCGAGGGTATGTTCGATGACCATGCGACCACCCAACGGCAGATACTGTTTAGGTATTTCACTACCCATTCGCTTGCCAATACCCGCCGCCGGGACTACAGCCCAGAAAGAGGGTTTGCTACTCATGGAGTAGAGCTCTATTATCCCGCTCGACCACCTGAATAAAAGTCTCTCCCTTGCGAATCATACCCAGTTCACTACGTGCACGCTCTTCAATAGCCGCCAGGCCATCATTCAAATCCTTCACCTCAGCCTCAAGCTTGGTATTGCGTGCATGGCGTTGCTGACTCTCTTCGAGTTGTAACGCTAGCTCATCGCTATGCCGCCACACCTCTTTCAAGCCACCATCATTCGACCAGAGCTTGGTCTGTAGCATGATGAAAATAGTTAACAATATAATTGCGATTAGTTTCATTTCACGGCCATAATTTTCAAGGGCACAGAAGTAGATTATATATCAATTAAGCACACAGAAGAGCTAAAAAAAAGGGCAAGGTCAACGCTCGCTGACTTCACCCTTTTTCCGTGTAACACCTGAATGTTTACAGGTTATAGAAAGCCGCTTTAGCCGGATAGGTTGCCGCATCACCCAGCTCTTCAGCAATGCGAATCAACTGATTGTACTTGGCGATACGATCAGAGCGTGACATTGAGCCTGTTTTAATCTGGCCCGCATTGGTCGCCACGGCCAAATCAGCAATGGTGGTATCTTCTGTCTCACCTGAACGGTGTGAAACAACCGCAGTGTAACCATTCTCTTTCGCCATATTGATGGCGGCCAGTGTTTCAGTCAATGTGCCGATCTGGTTTACCTTAATAAGAATTGAGTTAGCAATTCCCTTCTCGATACCCTCAGCCAGAATTTTCGGGTTGGTAACAAACAGATCATCACCCACCAGTTGAATTTTCTTGCCCAGTTTTTCGGTCAAAATTTTCCAACCTGCCCAGTCGCCCTCATCCAAGCCATCTTCAATCGAGATAATGGGATACTTATCAACCCATACTGCCATAAAATCAACAAACTCTTCTGAAGTCATGCTTTTACCTTCAGAGGCCAGTACATATTTACCGTCTTTGTAGAACTCAGTCGCAGCGGCATCGATGGCAATCATGATCTGCTCACCCGGTTTGTAACCTGCCTTCTCAATCGCCTCAAGAATGACGGTGATCGCCTCTTCGTTGGAACCGAGGTCTGGAGCAAAACCACCCTCATCACCTACTGCCGTATTGTAACCCTTATCAGCGAGTACTTTTTTCAGTGTATGAAAGACTTCAGCACCCCATTGCAGCGCCTCATTAATACTGGAAGCACCCACCGGCATGATCATAAACTCTTGCAGGTCAACGCTGTTATCTGCATGCTCACCACCATTAATGATATTCATCATCGGAACAGGCAGTGTTGTCGCCTGATCGCCACCCAGATATTTAAAAAGTGATTGCCCCGCATTGGCGGCACCCGCTTTTGCCGTTGCCATCGAAACTGCCAGCAGCGCATTGGCTCCCAAGCGGGCTTTATTTTCTGTGCCGTCCAGATCAATCATCAGCTGGTCAACAGCCGCCTGATCCGTGGCATCTTTACCGATCAGCGCGCTGCGAATTTCACCGTTAATATTGGCAATCGCTTTGGTAACGCCCTTGCCCATAAAGAAATCTTTATCACCATCTCGTAACTCAATCGCTTCCCGTGAACCGGTAGAGGCACCAGAAGGCACCGCCGCCCGCCCCATAACACCAGAGGCCAAAATCACATCAGCTTCTACTGTTGGATTACCGCGTGAATCGATGATTTGACGTGCTTTGATCTCGACTATTTGCGAATTCTTGTCTGCCATTTTCGCTTTCTCTTCTCTATTTAGTTGTTTACTCTTTGAGACCGCTGCATCCACTTGTGCAGAAGCCTCTCTTTAATACCGTAGCAAATCTCTGTTACAGAGAGGTTTCGATAAAACCTTTTTCCTTAACCACATGGTCGATCGCCAGCAGCTGTTCCAGCAGCGCCTCCATCTTATCCAGTGGCCAAGAGTTGGGGCCATCACTCAACGCCTTTTCAGGGTCTGGGTGTGTCTCCATAAATAGACCTGAAATGCCCGCTGCAACCGCCGCACGCGCCAAGACCGGCACATGCTCACGCTGACCACCCGAAGTACCGCCTTGGCCACCAGGTTGTTGTACCGAGTGAGTCGCATCAAAAACCACCGGGCAACCTGTTTCACGCATCACCGCCAGACCACGCATGTCGGATATCAAAGTATTATAGCCAAACGAAGCGCCGCGTTCGCAGACCATGATCTGATCATTGCCTACCTCTTTTGCCTTGGCGACCACATTAACCATATCCCAAGGCGCTAAAAACTGCCCTTTTTTGATATTTACCGGAATACCCTGACGCGCCACACTCTGAATAAAGTTGGTTTGACGACATAAAAATGCCGGGGTCTGCATCACATCAACTACCGCTGCCACTTCATCCAATGGCGTATCTTCATGCACGTCGGTAATCACTGGCAAACCCAGATCATCCTTCACCTTTTGCAGAATCCGCAGCCCCTCATCAATGCCCGGCCCACGATAGCTGGTGCTAGAGGTGCGGTTTGCCTTATCGAATGAGGCCTTAAAAATATAGTGGATACCCAGCTGGTCAGTAATCTCTTTCATGCGACCCGCAATATCCATTACGATCTGCTCACCCTCAATCACACAAGGGCCAGCCATCAAAAATAGCGGTTGATCCAGACCCACTTCAAAATTACACAATTTCATAGACTGGTTATCTCTTATTGCTCTTTATGATCACGCGCCGCATGGACAAAGCTGATAAACAGCGGGTGTCCATCCCGCGGTGTTGATTTGAATTCTGGGTGAAACTGGCAAGCCACAAACCAGGGGTGATCCGGATTCTCTATCATCTCGACCAGACTTCCATCCTGAGATTTACCTGAAAAACACAACCCAGCATCCTGTAACTTTTCCAAGTAGTTGTTATTAAACTCATAGCGGTGGCGATGACGCTCAACCACTTCATCTTTGCCATAAATTTTCGCCGCCAGAGTGCCCGCCTGCAAGTGGCAAGGCTGACCACCCAGACGCATGGTGCCACCCATATCTGAATTTTCAGAGCGCGTCTCCACACCACCCTGCTCGGTGGTCCACTCGGTAATCAAACCGATCACCGGGTGTTTAATATCTTTTTTAAACTCGGTACTGTGCGCGCCGTCAAGAGCTGCCACATTGCGCGCAAACTCAATCACGGCGACCTGCATACCCAGGCAGATACCCAAGTAGGGAATTTTATTCTCGCGAGCATATTGTGCGGTGCGAATTTTACCTTCAACACCACGCTCACCAAAACCACCAGGCACTAAAATAGCATCCAGGCCATCCAGACAATCGGTACTTCTCTCCACATCCTCGGAGTCAATATATTTTATTTTCACCCGGGTACGATTATGAATACCGGCATGAATTAATGATTCAGTGACTGATTTGTAGGACTCGGTAAGATCAACATACTTACCCACCATGCCGACGGTGACCTCCTGCTCCGGATTCATCTGCGCCGCATAAACCGCTTCCCACTCAGAGAGATCCGCCGCATTGACATTCAGGCGCAGTTTATCGACCACAATCTGGTCAAGCCCTTCGTCATGCAACAGCATGGGGATTTTATAGATACTGTCCGCATCAATTGCTGAAATAACCGCCTTGGATTCCACATTGGTAAACAGTGCAATTTTACGGCGCTCCTCTTTCGGAATCTCACGATCTGCTCGACAGAGCAATATATCGGGCTGAATTCCAATGGAGCGCAACTCCTTTACCGAATGCTGGGTTGGTTTGGTTTTCAGCTCACCGGATGTGGCGACATAGGGCAGCAGGGTGAGGTGCATATAGATAACATTATCACGCCCCTCCTCAACCCCCATTTGACGAATTGCCTCAAGAAATGGCAGCGACTCAATATCACCCACCGTGCCGCCTACCTCAACCAGAGCCACATCCGCCCCTTGTGAGCCAAGCTTTATACGGCGCTTAATTTCGTTGGTAACGTGCGGGATAACCTGCACAGTGCCGCCCAAAAAGTCACCTCGGCGCTCTTTGCGGATAATCTCTTCATAAACCTTACCGGTTGTGAAATTATTATTCTTGGTCATGGTGGTGCGCACAAAGCGCTCATAATGGCCCAAGTCCAAGTCGGTCTCAGCACCGTCCTCGGTCACGAACACTTCACCGTGCTGAAGTGGGCTCATGGTGCCCGGATCGACATTAATGTAGGGATCCAGCTTCAGCAGCGTTACCTTAAGGCCTCGAGCTTCCAAAATAGTCGCTAAAGATGCCGATGCAATCCCCTTCCCAAGAGAAGAGACAACACCACCAGTGATAAAAATAAACTTCGTCATTCGATATTCCGGAACAGGGCGACAGGATCTGAAAAAACAGAAGGGTATGGTACAGAATTCCACCATTTCTCTCAATGTGAAATCGCATTAGCACATCAACTACCAACAACATCATTAGGTTTTAATGGCCAACTGACCCACAAACAGTGAGTTCACATCGTTCAATGGGTGTATTATTATCGAGATAAGCAAGTGCCATGGATTAACCGATGCTGAACCTACTCGCAAAACTTTTAAAATTATTGAATGCAGAAACAGCACCCTGGCAGATTAGTGCCGGTTTTGTTATCGGCATGATGGTGGGGCTTACCCCGCTCTGGTCACTGAACACTCTACTGCTTCTGCTGCTTTTGTTTGCTCTACGCATTAACCTCTCGGCTTTTATACTTTCACTGACGCTCTTCTCGGGCATCGGTTACCTCTTTGACCCGCTCATGGAGTCTTTTGGTGCCTGGTTACTGGCCAACCCAACACTGATTGATCTTTGGACCACACTCTACCAAGGGGACGCTTGGCGGATTGTTCACTACAACAACACACTCACCCTGGGCAGTAGCTTGCTGGCACTGCTATTGTCTCTACCAATGCTTCTCATCGGTAACCTTTTAATTCGTAACTACCGAAACCATATTCTGGCATGGGTACGCAAAAGCAAATTAACCACCTTTTTGAAGGCGACTCGCTTTTACGGCCTCTACAGCAAATTGTCAGGGAGTGGTTCACTATGAAGTCTCTCTTTCGCCCCAAAGGAATCATCGCCTTTGTTTTAATCATCACGCTCATTCTCCTGTTTTGGTGGCTGCTGGCTGACTGGCTTCTAAAACAAGGGGTCGAGCGAAGTGGCTCTGCGCTACTACAAACCCAGGTGGAACTAAAAAGTGCTCGGCTCCAGCTCTCACCGCTCGGCTTTGAATTAAACGGACTGCAAATCACCCACCCCGACAATCCAATGCAAAATATTGTCAGCGCTGCCACCGTGAGTGGTTATCTACAATTCATGCCGCTGTTGATGGGGCAGATAATCATTACCGAATTAAAAGCCGATGCATTGCAGCTTAACTCACCACGCACCACACCCGGCATTATCCCTGATAAAACCGACAAAGAGAGCCAAGAGAAAGCGCTTGCCACCACAGAAAAAGAGGGGTTTGGTGAGCAACTGGGTGCCTCACTCCCCAGTGTTGAGGAGCTACTGGAGCGCCTACCCATCACCACTATTAAACTGGCTGAAACATTTGATAGTGATAGCCGGCAAGCCTTCGAAACACTCGAGCAGCAGATAAACACCTTACCCGATCAAGCGATACTGAAAGATTATGAGCGGCGCCTAAAAGGCATCACTGAAGGCGATATAAACTCTCCACAAGATCTGGCTCAACGCATTTCAGAGCTTAAACAGCTCAAAACAGAGCTAAAAGAGGATAAACGAACACTCAGCGAGATCAGAGATAATCTGCGCACAGCCCAGCAACAGCTTTCCAGCCAGTGGCACGCTCTCAAAGGAGCACCCAGGGCAGACCTTGCCTTGTTAAAAGAGAGCTATGGATTGAGTAGTGATAACCTAGGCAACATCAGCGTCCTGTTATTTGGCGATAAAGTTCAATATTGGGTGACCTTGGTAGAGCCTTACCTAAAACAGGCGCAACGGTTAATGCCCAGTGGAGAATCAACGCCGCCACCACCCCCTCGCGGTGAGGGCCGCATCATCCATTTTGCAACCGAGAAACCACGCCCCGACTTTTTGATTCAGCGGACGATGATCAATATAGAGCTACCTATTGGCGAGTTGACACTCACAGCCAACAACATCACCCATCAGCCATCAATGCTTGCTAGCCCTACCACCGTGCAGATTACCGGCCAAAACCTTAAACAGATCGCATCCATTAACATCGAAGGGGTGTTTGATTATCGTAATCGTGAGCAGGGGTTCAGCAAAATCAGCGGGGATGCTCAGCAGTGGCAGCTCGACAACATTGAGCTAAGTAAAAGCAACAAGCACCCAGTTATCATCTCGAAGGCGCTGCAAACAGTCGAAGGAGAGGTTCTCTTTAAGGATGAAACGCTACGGGCAGATATCGATAGCCGCTACACTCAAGTTAACTGGACTCAATCGGAGCGCCCCTCTACGCTGCAAAAAGTGTTGAGCAATATTGAAGATTTTGACCTACAAGTAAGTCTGAATGGCTCACTCACTTCGCCAAAAACCAAGCTTCGCTCCAATCTGGACAAAAAACTCGGTACCGCCTTCAAACAACAACTACGACAGCAGCAGGAGATATTGGAGAAGAAGCTCACTGCACGGCTAAACAGAGAGATCGAACAGCGTGCCGGGCGCTACAGTGAGCAGCTTAGCAAGCTAGATCTGCAACAGGACTCGCTTAACCAGTCACTCGAAAAGCTGGAAGAGATGCTGAAATCTGAAATCAAGAGCGGACTCGATGAAAAGAGGGATGAACTGAAAGATAAACTTACAGACAAACTACGCGATAAATTAAGGTTTTAACGGAATTGGCCAAGGAGGCTCTGATCAAGTCATGAATGTTTTATGCTGGCGGAAATTCATCCAGACTTAATCAGAGCCTCCTTAGCCAAACGTATCGGCAATAATATTTTTATACCAACTCTTGGCGATACGCGCCTCCGCCGCCACATCCCCGGAAAAAAATGTCTTTCCACCACTGCCCCGCACACCCTCAAGGCCTTGTTCACCCAGCCGGTACACCCCAGATATAGAGACCGCGTGATCAGGTGCAATAAAGCTGAAACAGGTATTGATCAATGAAGGTTTGCCGGGTGCTTCGCCATTAAAATAGGCGACAATCGCCAAAGCAACTACCTTGGCTTGGGAGTTTGCTGCAAAGCCTGATTTAGGCATCGGCTTGGCGATAGCACTATCGCCAATGACATGAATATCGGCATGGCGAGTAGACTCGAAGGTAGTCGGTGTAATCGGGCACCAGCCGCTGCTATCAACCAGATCTGCAATCTGAGCGATTTTTGCCGCTTGTTGCGGTGGAATCACACTGGCCACATCGGCCCGAGTAGCCTCTCCATCACCATTAATTAACACCCCCTCACCTGCACGTACCTGAACCACGCCGCCACCTCGTTCAGATGAGATCCACTCCACCATTCCGGGATACATCTCCTCCCAGCCCCGCTTAAACAGGTGCGCCTTGGGAAACTCTGGATTGGAATCCATAATGAGTATTTTGCAGCGTGGCTTGTGTTGTTTAAGGTAATAAGCCATCAAGCTGGCCCGTTCATACGGCCCCGGTGGACAGCGAAAAGGCCACTTAGGAACACTCACCACCGCGACACCACCGTCGGGCATAGCGTGCAGCTGTTTTTTCAGCAGCTGAATTTGGTTACCCGCCTTCCAAGCGTGGGGCATCAACTCACTGGTAGTTTGATCATACCCATCAATCTCATGCCAACGAAAATCGATACCGGGCGACACCACCAACCGATCGTAGGCCAATGTATCACCACCCTGAAGACGCACCTTTTTAGCAACCGGATCAATATCAACTGCAAGATCGTGGATAACCATAACCCCATGTTGATCACGCAATCCGCCATAACCGTGGGTGATCGATTTAAGATCAACAAATCCAGCCATCACCGCATTTCCCATGGGGCAGGTGATATAGTGTGGGTTCGGCTCCAGCAGCGTCACCTCAATAGCGGGGTCCAGCTTGCGAATATAGCGTGCAGCGGTTGCACCACCAAAGCCACCACCGATCACCACTACCCGCCCCTTCGAAGGTTGGCCAAAGGCGTGACCACTGGCAAGACTCAAGGTTGCCGCCCCGGTCAGGGTGATAAATTGCCTGCGTGAAATAGCCATTCAACTTCTCCAGTACTTACTTTAACGCACTGAAATAGCGAGCTAAAACTTCAATTTGTTCATCACTGTAACCACGGGCAATACGATTCATAATCACCCCACGGCGCTGCCGCTGCTTGAAGGCCAGCAGGTTACTCTTTAGGTAATCAAATGAACGTCCATTGAGGGAGGGAATATCACCCTGGCTGTTGCCTTCCGGGCCATGACAGGCCATGCAGGGAAAAGCGAGCGCTTCAGGGGTGGCCGCGTAGGCATTGCCGACAGAGAAGCAACAAAAAACCACAGCAGCAATGCAATAGCGAACAGTTTTCAAATAGACCACAACATCCCCTACCCGACTTGACAGATTATTATGGCGACCCCACCCCACAAAACTAAATTTGAGATCATCCATTACTATCAAATTAAGGAGTCTCTGATTTAAGGCAAGGTACCGCACACCGACACCATCCCACTAACACCCGTGCTATTCCCGCTACCACAGTCGTTAACAAGCCATTGACCACTCGGTTTGAAGTTATAGATATAATTTACCGCGTTAAGGTAATAGGGGCCATTGCTGTAGGGTAGTTGTTCATGAGGTATCTCCGTCCCAGGTGGTAAACCCGCCTCCGGACCAACATCATTCAAATTGACTAACAGCGCCTTGTTTTTCCAACCATGGGGTACCGCAACATGACAGGCTGTACAGCGAAATGGGCGGTTAAGACCAAAACCTTCTCGATAAATCGTGGCATGTGCGTTATGCAGATTAACCCCGACATCGGGGCCACCAGCACCACAAAGCCCACCCGATATCGGCTTACTAAAGCCGCTTTTTATAGTGACAGAAGGCAAAGGATTTGCGTAAGCATCATAATTGTGGCACTTAAAGCAGATGCCGTCAGGCTGAAGTTCGCCCGTCATATCATCCCAGCCACCTTTGAGCAAAAAATTATTGTTGGAACCGTGTGGTCCCCAGGGGTTTCCATCTTCACCACCATTGGGCATGGCGGTTCCTGCTGCCGTATCCGAACCATGGCAATCAGAGCAGTACATGGTCTGGGTGCCTATGCCCGCACTCCAGGGAGGCAAAAAGGCTGCCATATCACCGCCCAAGTCACGCACCGCTGCGGTACGCCCAGTCGGCCGCATCACTGAGTGCCAGCTGCGGTGATTATTGCTAGCAAAATCGACTATTTTAGTACATTTCAACGCAGAATAGGGGGTCTCTGTTGCCGCGTTAACTCCATTCCAGGCTTGCCCATCCCAGGGTGAATCAGCAAAGCCAGGATTACCGGGCGGATTGGTAGCAAAATCATCAACATCATCAATACCGCAAGTAAGGGCATCGTTGGAGCCCCAGCCAGGGTCTATAGCAGTCCCGGTACAAGTCACACAAACACAACCAGGGTCAAAGCCATTGCCATCACAATCAGAGGAGGTATTGCTATAGACAAGCTGTGCTCTCCACTGATACGCCCATGCCCAGTCGTTAAACTCCCAGCTGTATGTAAAATACTTGTAGGTTGAGACCTGCCCCGAAAAAGCCCCCGAATCATTAGTCTGTAGTGGTGACCCTTGGTGATGTATGGGCGACTGAAACTCCATCGCCTGGTTGGTGTAGAAGATCACGCCGTTGGTACCCGGCGGGGTGCCGCCCAAATAACCCAGTGGGGGTGGGTTAATATCATCAAACGCGTAATCGGAGTGACACTTTAAACAGACCTGATATTCACGGGTTACATAGGGTTCGGCCACCAGTGAGGAGCCGTTTTGTGGCGGTACTCCTTTTTTGATGCTGTAGCTGATAGGCGAAGTGCCAAAGGCGCTGAAACCATAGCTCGGCTCTACCCCCCAAGTGCCCCGGAGCACCCCTGAGATGAGGTTGCTGTGCTCGGTAGCCCCATCGGTCAGGTTGTGGTCATGGGTGCCTGCGGCGGCCGGGTTTGAAGGGGCATCGGTGGCCAAGCGGTTTTTGGTGACCCGAT
>JALSJH010000061.1 GCA_026989455.1 Chromatiales bacterium
GCAGATCTGTCGGGCATTCAGTTTCGCACCCTTAATGCCAGCAAAGGCCCGGCGGTACGTGCAACACGCGCACAAGCCGACCGCCTACTCTATAAGGCGGCTGTACGAGAAACCATTGAAAACCAACCCAACTTGACGCTATTTCAGCAATCAGTAGATGATTTGATTGTTGAGGGGGGGCGCGTGGCTGGCGTGGTCACGAAGATGGGCTTAAAGTTCGCAGCGCCCACGGTGGTGCTTACGGTGGGTACTTTCCTGGGGGGACGCATTCACATTGGTCTGGAGAGCTTTGAAGGGGGTCGTGCTGGTGATCCGCCTGCAAACGCCCTCTGCCAGCGCCTGCGGGATCTACCCTTTACCGTGGACCGCCTGAAAACAGGCACCCCGCCACGCATTGATGGCCGCACCATCAATTTTGAACTTTTAGTGGCGCAGCCAGGGGATAACCCACTACCGACCTTCTCTTTTATCGGCACTGCACAGCAGCACCCTCGACAGATACCCTGCTATATCACCCACACTAATGAACAGACCCACGAAATTATTCGCGGCGGCATGGATCGTTCGCCGATGTACACCGGGGTGATTGACGGAGTCGGGCCGCGCTATTGCCCTTCAATCGAGGATAAGGTAACCCGTTTTTCTGATAAAAACTCCCATCAGATCTTTGTTGAGCCGGAAGGGCTAACCACTCACGAAATTTATCCCAACGGCATCTCAACCTCTCTGCCGTTTGATGTGCAAATAGCGCTGGTGCGCTCGATGAAGGGCTTTGAAAAAGCACATATCGTGCGGCCTGGCTATGCCATTGAATACGATTTTTTCGATCCGCGGGGCCTCAAAAATACACTGGAGACCAAGCCGATGTCAGGTCTGTTCTTTGCCGGGCAGATCAATGGCACCACCGGCTACGAAGAAGCGGCGGCTCAAGGATTACTTGCGGGGGTCAATGCGGCGCTACAAATTCTAGGAAAAGAGCCGTGGTGCCCGCGCCGGGATGAAGCCTATATCGGCGTGATGGTTGATGATCTGATTACCAAAGGAACCCAGGAGCCTTATCGCATGTTTACCTCGCGAGCGGAGTATCGCCTAATGTTGCGTGAGGATAATGCTGACCTGCGCCTGACACCAAAAGGGCGTGAGCTAGGGCTGGTAGATGATGATCGCTGGCACGCCTTTGAGATAAAACGCAATGCCGTAGAGCAAGAGCGCCAGCGCTTGCGAGCTACCTGGCTCTCGCCGCAGAAGGTTGATCCGGCACTGCTTAAAGCGGCTATCGGCCAGACCTTGAGTCGGGAATACAGTCTGGAAGATTTACTGCGCCGCCCCGAAGTTAATTACAGATCATTAATGAGCCTTGATGCTGCTGGGCCGGGGGTTGATGAGCCGATGGTTGCTGAGCAGGTTGAAGTGCAGGTGAAATATGCGGGCTACATTGAGCGGCAACGGGAAGAGATTGCACGGGCAAGGCGCAATGAAGAGAGCAAAATCCCTGCCGGTTTCGACTATGGCAGCGTCTCTGGACTCTCCGCAGAAGTATCCCAGAAATTGATCACCCATCAACCCCAAACTATTGGCCAGGCCTCTCGTATTCCGGGTGTAACGCCAGCGGCTATTTCATTGCTGCTGGTATTCTTAAAAAAGAGAACCCACCCATGAGCCTGCACGAGCAGCTTGCCGCAGGCTGTCAACAGCTCGGTTTAACCGTTAACGATGCTCAGCTCAATGCGCTACTGCACTACCAGGCGATGCTGCTGAAGTGGAACAGGGTCTATAACCTGACCGCCATTACAGAGCCTCGACAGGTGATTACCCACCACTTGCTGGATAGCCTTGCGATACTGCCCTATCTACAGGGGGAGCATCTCATTGACGTGGGATGTGGCGGTGGTTTACCGGGTCTCGTGCTGGCCATTATGTCGCCTAATAAGCAGTTCGTTTTACTGGATAGCAATAGTAAAAAAACACGTTTTGTTAAGCAGGCCGTGATTGAGTTGAAGCTGAATAATGTTAAGGTGCAGCATAGCCGGGTAGAGCAGTATCAGCCGGAACAGCCATTTGATATGGTGTTGTCCCGCGCATTTGCCTCACTGGCGGACATGCTGCACTGGTGTACGCACCTGAAAGCGAAAGATGGTATATTTCTCGCGATGAAAGGCGCAAGCCCGCTTGAAGAGCTGCAACAGCTTACCGATGACTTTCACCTCATCAAGCAACATCAGCTGGTGGTGCCGGGGCTGGATGCCGAGCGTCATATCGTGTTAATTGATTCACAGAATCAGAACGGGTAAATTTGATGGCCAAAATTATCGCGGTGACCAATCAAAAGGGTGGTGTGGGCAAGACCACAACCTGTGTCAACCTCTCCGCCTCTCTGGCAGCAACCAAGCGTCGCGTTTTGATGGTTGATCTTGATCCGCAAGGCAACGCCTCTATGGGCGCTGGCATTGATAAATACAGCTTAAAATATACCGCGAATGAGGTGTTGATGAATGAAATCGACATCGAACAGGCGATTCAACCCAGCGAACAGTCAGGGTTTGATGTATTACCGGCTAACAGTGACCTGACCGCAGCGGAGGTCAACCTCCTACATGAGCTGAGTCGAGAGGCAAGGCTGCAACAGGCATTAAGTCGCGTCAAAGAGCGCTACGACTATATACTGATCGACTGCCCGCCCTCCTTGAACATGCTCACCCTAAACGCACTCACCGCAGCAAAAAGCGTCATCATCCCAATGCAGTGCGAATATTATGCACTGGAAGGCTTAGCCGCGCTGCTGGATACCATTGAGCAGGTGAAACAGGCAGTCAACCCGGACTTGGAGGTGGAGGGACTACTGCGCACCATGTTTGACCCACGCAACAGACTCTCCAGTGAAGTGGTCAAGCAGTTGCGGGAGCACTTTGCCGACAAGGTATTTCGAACCGCCATTCCGCGCAATATAAAATTGGCAGAGGCCCCCAGTCACGGACTGCCCGCCTTGCAATATGACCGCACTTCACGGGGAGCGCAGGCTTATCTGGCGCTAGCAAGTGAACTGGCGCGCCGCACTTCTAGCGATAGCGTAGCAAATCAACCTTAGGATGTTAGGGGAAGACAATGGCTAAAAAAGCACTGGGGCGAAACCTTGGCGCACTTCTCGGCGGCAGTAGCGAGTCAGGCGCAACAAAAGATGGCGAGCTACGCAAGCTCTCCATTGAGTTGATTCAGCCGGGAAAGTATCAGCCTAGGGTCGATATGCATGCTGATTCATTGGATGATCTGGCCGAATCAATTCGCTCACAAGGCATTGTGCAGCCGATTGTAGTGCGGCCAATAGCCAAACAGGGCCACTACGAAATTGTCGCGGGGGAGCGTCGCTGGCGCGCTGCACAAATTGCTGGATTGAGTGTAATACCCGCACTGATTCGCGACATACCCGATGAAGCGGCCATTGCAATGGCGTTAATCGAAAACATTCAGCGGGAAGATCTTAATCCAATAGAAGAGGCGCGAGCCCTTCAGCGTCTGATTGAAGAGTTTGAAATGACACACCAACAAGCGGCTGATGCCGTGGGGCGATCAAGGGTCACTGTTAGCAACCTATTGCGACTCTTAACCCTCAATGATGATGTACGGAAATTATTAGAGCGCGGCGACCTTGAAATGGGCCATGCCCGCGCCCTGCTGGGCTTGCAGGGAGAAAAACAAGGCATTGCAGCACGCGAAGTGGCGGCTAAAGAGCTCTCTGTGCGCGAGACTGAGCGACTGGTGCGTCGCCATGCCAACACAGATGAAATGACCACCCACACCCAGCAGAAGCCAGCTGATCCGGATGTAGAACGGCTGCAGAATGAGCTGGCAGAACGGCTAGGGGCCAAGGTGAAGTTCCAACACGGTGCGAAAGGGAAGGGCAAGGTCATTATCCATTATAATAATCTTGATGAGCTAGATGGAATTATCGCCCACATTAAGTAGCCCTTAAAAACCTCATAAAAAGGCCTTAATGTCATTTGACCTGCTATTCCCACTGTCATATACTGCGCGCCGCATGTGTAGGAAAATAGCGGCTAAAACGCACGCACAGCGCATGTCGAGAGCACCCAGTATGGTAAAAGAAAAAGAAAAAAAGATAAATTTGCTGATGCTGGGTGTGGGTTCGATTCTGACATCGATGGTGGTATCGGGCTTGATTCTTGGTTTTATCGTCGACTGGTGGCTGGAGACAACACCTATATTCATGTTGTTGTTTCTGGTGCTTGGCTTCGTCGGTGGAATGTTAAAGGTTTACAAAATGCTAACGCATCCGGAAATGTTTTGAATCCGGCCGTTCAAGCAGTCGAAGCCAAAGCGCGAAAAGCGCTGCTAGCCCAGCTAATTGTTGGTGCGGTTACGTCAATAGGATTTATGCTCTACGCAGGTAGCTGGCACGGGATTTCAGCACTTGCGGGGGCCGCCGTCAGCATTACTCTGCTGTTGGTACTCAGGTACGGTGTCAAGCGAGCGGCTGAGGCTGCACAGCATGACCAAAAGAGAAGCATGTTGATTCTCTATCTTGGGGCGGCACAAAGATTTATTTTAATATTGGTTCTGTTTGCACTGGGATTAGGGGTTGCAGCTCTTGACCCCCTCGCGATGTTCGTGGGATTTTTCTTGGCGCAACTCAGTAATCTAACAAATGTGCGTGGCTAAGGCCAAGTGATATAAAGAGGATAAAAAAGTGGCTGCAAGTGAAGGGGAGATGACCTCCGTTGAGTATATTCAACATCATTTGACCAATCTGCATGTGGGTGAAGGGTTTTGGACCTTTAACCTCGACACTATATTTATTAGTGTGGCATTAGGTCTACTGATGATTTTTACCGGTATGAAAGTAACCAAGAACATGGCAACCGACGTACCGGGAGGCTTTCAGAATTTTGTTGAGATGATTCTCGAATTTGTCCAAGGACAAGTGAAAGATACCTTCCCTGGTAAGAATGCACTCATTGCACCCATGGCACTGACCATTTTCGTCTGGGTCTGGCTGATGAACTTCATGGATTTGATTCCAATCGATCTTTTCCCGCTGATTGCCAGCTGGTTTGGCCTCGGTTACCTGAAGATCGTCCCGACAACTGACTTGAGCACAACCTTGGCGATGTCACTGGTTGTGTTCGCATTGATCATCTATTACAACCTTAAGGTTAAGGGTGTGGGCGGCTACTTAAAAATGTTCCTGTTCCACCCCTTCGGCAAGTTTTTTGTGCCGGTTAACGTTGTTATGACCGCGATTGAAGAGCTGGCTAAGCCACTTTCACTCGCACTGCGTCTATTTGGTAACTTGTTTGCGGGAGAGCTGGTCTTCTTGCTGATTGCACTACTGGCTGGCGGTGTTGGCTTTAGTGCCATGCTGCTGATTTTTGGCCCGCTGCAAGTTATTCTGGATCTGGCATGGTTGATCTTCCATCTGTTGGTAATTACGCTACAAGCATTTATCTTCATGGTATTGACAATCGTATACCTAGGTATGGCACATACTGAAGATCACTAGAGCTTCAGAGTGTGGCAATTTTGGTTTTTGGTTTTACTTTTTAAATTTATAAATTAACTATCCTCGAAGGAGATGTAACAATGACACCTGATATGATTGCGATGATCTATGCATATACTGCAGTAGGCGTTGGTGTGATTTTGGCGGCAGCAGGTATGGGTTCTGCTATCGGTTGGGGCCTGATCTGTGCGAAAACACTGGAAGGTATTGCACGTCAACCAGAAATGCGTCCAGCACTGATGACCAACATGTTCATTTTTGCCGGTTTGATGGAGTCTTTCCCTTTCATCATCCTAGCATTCGCCATGTGGTTCCTATTCGCCAATCCTTTCGTAGGTGCTCTGTCTGCAGCTATCGCTGCTATCTAAATTTAGGGCAGATTGCTCACTCCCAGGGGTAAGCAAACCGAGGAGAAAGAAACGTGAATATTACAGCAACATTGATCCCGCAGATGATCGCATTCATCCTGCTGATCTGGTTCATAAACAAGGTCATGTGGGGCCCTCTTTCAGAAATGATGGAAGCTCGTCAAAAGCGTATTGCTGACGGACTTGCAGCAGCTGAGAAAGGAAAGCACGAGCAGGAGATGGCTGAAAAACGCGCCAAAGAGGTGCTGCATGATGCCAAGAAGCAGTCAGCGGAAATCATCGCACAAGCACAAAAACGTTCTTCTGAGATTGTAGAAGAGTCTAAAGAGAACGCACGAGCTGAAGGTGAGCGTATTGTTAACGCTGCCCAAGCTGAAATCGAGCGCGAGGTTGCTCAAGCAAAAGAGCAGCTGCGTAGTCAACTAGCTTCCGTAGCGGTTGCGGGTGCAGAGAAGATCCTTAAAAAGGAAATCGATGCAAATACCCACAGCAACATGCTAAACGAGCTGGCTGCAAAGATTTAAGGCGAACGTTATGGCTGAAAAAATCACTATCGCCCGCCCGTATGCCAAGGCCGTTTTCGACCTGGCAACGGATGAGGGTAAATTGGGTGAATGGTCTGAAACGCTGCAGTTACTCTCTGCAATTGCTAATGATGCTGATTTTTCAGCATTGGCAGCAAACCCATCGGTTGCCGACGATAAGATCGTCGAGCTGATGACATCGACCGCCGGCGACAAGCTGGTGGCCGGTGGAGAGGGTCTGGTTAAATTATTGATCGCTAACAAGCGCATCGCCGTTTTACCAGAAATTGCTGAGATGTTTGATGAACTACGTGCCGAAGCCGAAAAAACCATCGAAGCAGAAGTTGTTTCTGCCTTCGAGGTAGGTGAGGCAGAGCAGACAAAAATCAAAGCAGCGTTGAAGAATCGTTTGGGACGTGAAGTGACCCTGACATGCAAGATTGATGAAAGCCTATTAGGTGGAGCAATCGTGCGTGCAGGCGATCTGGTAATCGACGGAAGTGTAGTAGGCCAACTGAACGGCCTCGCTTCTGCAATGTCCCGATAATTTCCATGAAGAGGATTAGCAAATGCAACTGACTCCATCGGAAATCAGTGAACAAATTAAGAATCGCATCAAAAACTTTGAGGTAAGCACTAACGCCTCAAATGAAGGAACTGTTGTCAGCATCGCTGATGGTGTAGCAACAATCCACGGATTATCTGACGTCATGTCAGGTGAGATGATTGAATTCCCAGGCAACATCTACGGCATGGCGCTGAACTTAGAGCGTGACTCTGTCGGCGCTGTAATCCTAGGCTCGTTTGAAAGTGTATCTGAAGGTGACACGGTTAAGTGTACCGGACGTATTCTTGAAGTGCCGACCGGTGAAGCGCTGTTAGGCCGCGTCGTCGATGCGCTGGGTAACCCTATTGATGGTAAAGGTCCTATTGAGACCTCAACCTCATCACCCGTTGAAAAAATCGCACCGGGTGTCATCGCACGTCAATCTGTTGATGAGCCGGTTCAAACAGGCTTGAAAGCAATCGATGCGATGGTTCCGGTTGGTCGTGGTCAGCGCGAGCTGATCATCGGTGATCGTCAAACCGGTAAAACAGCCGTTGCGATTGATGCCATCATCAACCAACGTAATTCAGGTATCAAGTGTGTCTACGTGGCAATTGGTCAGAAAGCATCGTCCATCGCCTCTGTCGTCCGCAAGCTTGAAGAGCATGGAGCACTCAGCAATACCATCATTGTTGCGGCAACGGCTTCTGATTCTGCTGCCATGCAGTTCATTGCCCCTTATGCCGGTTGCACAATGGGTGAATACTTCCGCGATAAGGGCGAAGATGCTCTGATCGTATATGATGATCTGACCAAGCAAGCTTGGGCCTATCGTCAAGTATCACTACTTTTGCGTCGTCCACCAGGTCGTGAAGCCTATCCAGGTGATGTTTTCTATCTTCACTCTCGCCTGCTCGAGCGTGCGTCGCGCATCAATGCAGATGAAGTTGAGAAGCTGACTGATGGCCGCGTTAAAGGCCAGACAGGCTCTTTGACCGCACTGCCGATTATCGAAACCCAAGGCGGTGACGTCTCTGCATTCGTACCCACCAACGTGATTTCGATCACAGATGGCCAGATCTTCTTAGAGACCGATCTGTTCAACTCGGGCATCCGTCCTGCGATCAACGCAGGTCTTTCGGTATCCCGCGTAGGGGGTGCCGCTCAGACCAAGATCATCAAGAAACTGGGTGGTGGTGTTCGTCTTGATCTGGCTCAGTATCGTGAATTGGCGGCTTTCGCACAGTTTGCATCTGATCTGGATGACACCACACGCGCACAAATTGAACGTGGCCGTCGTGTTACTGAGCTGATGAAGCAGAAGCAATATGCGCCCCTATCAACAGCTGAGATGGCATTTTCACTGTTTGCAGCAAACGAAGGCTTCCTTGACGATGTTGATGCAGTCAAAGTTGTAGACTTTGAAGAAGCGATGCATGCATACATCAAGTCTAATGCGTCTGAACTGGTTGCTGAAATCAATGACACTGCCAATTTCAATGATGAAATTGCAGGGAAAATGAAAGATGCGTTGACTCAGTTTAAAGCTAACGGCACCTGGTAATCGGGAGTAGATAACGATGGCAGTCGGAAAAGAGATACGCACACAGATCAAGAGCATTGAAAATACCAAGAAGATTACTCGTGCCATGGAAATGGTGGCGGCGAGTAAGATGCGTAAAGCTCAAGATCGTATGGCCGCATCTCGCCCCTACGCCGATAAAATGCGTCAGGTGATTTCACACCTGGCGCATGCACATCCGGAGTATAAGCATCCTTATCTTGAGGATCGAGAGCAGGTGAAACGTGTTGGTTTCATCATTGTCTCAAGTGACCGCGGTCTTTGCGGTGGCTTGAACAGTAACCTGTTCCGCAAAGTGCTTAAGGATATGCAGGCATGGGAAGAGAAAGGCGCTGAAGTTAATCTTGGCATTGTTGGCCAGAAGGCTTGCTCATTCTTTCGTGGTATTGGCGCGAACATCTCTTCACAGGTATCACAACTGGGGGATGCCCCACACATTACCGACATTGTCGGTGCGGTGAAAGTGATGCTTGATGCTTATGACAGCGGTGAGCTGGATCGTCTGTTTGTGGTGCATAACAGCTTTGTTAACACCATGACACAAGATCCACAGGTTTTGCAGCTGCTGCCCGTCTCTTCAGAAGAGATTAATGAAGAGATGAAGCATCAATGGGACTACATGTACGAGCCAGAAGCCAAAGTGGTACTGGATGATCTTTTGGTTCGTTATGTCGAATCACTGGTTTACCAGGGTGTTGTAGAGAATGCTGCATGTGAACAGGCTGCGCGTATGGTTGCAATGAAAGCTGCAACCGATAATGCGGGTGAGCTGATCGATGAGCTGAAACTTGTTTACAACAAAGCCCGTCAAGCGGCGATCACTCAGGAAATTTCAGAGATTGTGGCAGGTGCTGCGGCGGTTTAGGCCGAGGCTGAGCAGAGATTACGTAAATAATTTAAGGGGACTTAAACATGAGTTCGGGAAAAATTGTACAAATCATTGGTGCTGTAATCGACGTGGAATTCCCGCGTGATGCACTGCCAAAGATCTATGACGCCCTGACGGTCGACTCTATTGATCTGACCATCGAGGTTCAGCAACAGTTAGGTGACGGTGTTGTTCGTGGTATTGCACTGGGCTCAACTGATGGCGCGAAGCGCGGTCTTGAGGTAGTTAATACTGGTGCAGCTATTCAGGTGCCGGTTGGCACCAAAACACTGGGTCGCATCATGGATGTATTGGGAAGACCCATTGACGATGCGGGTGATATTGGCGAAGAAGTTCGCTGGGGTATTCACCGTAAAGCACCAGCTTATGATGAGCTCTCACCGGCAGCCGAGCTGCTTGAGACTGGCATCAAAGTCATCGATCTGGTTTGCCCATTCGCCAAAGGCGGAAAAGTGGGTCTGTTCGGTGGTGCGGGTGTAGGCAAAACCGTAAACATGATGGAGCTGATCCGTAACATCGCCATCGAGCACAGCGGCTACTCGGTATTCGCCGGTGTAGGTGAGCGTACTCGTGAAGGTAATGACTTCTACCATGAGATGAAAGATTCAAACGTACTTGATAAAGTATCTTTAGTATATGGTCAGATGAATGAGCCACCTGGAAACCGTCTACGTGTTGCACTGACGGGCCTGACAATGGCTGAATATTTCCGTGAAGAGGGTCGTGATGTCCTGTTCTTCGTGGATAACATCTACCGTTACACACTAGCCGGTACTGAGGTTTCTGCACTGCTGGGTCGTATGCCTTCAGCGGTAGGTTACCAGCCAACACTGGCGGAAGAGATGGGTGTTCTTCAGGAGCGTATCACCTCGACCAAGACCGGCTCAATCACCTCAATCCAGGCGGTATATGTACCTGCGGATGATTTGACTGATCCATCACCTGCAACGACCTTTGCTCACTTGGATGCGACCGTTGTATTGTCTCGCTCAATTGCCGAGCTGGGTATCTATCCTGCAATCGATCCATTGGATTCAACTTCACGTCAGCTGGATCCGCTGGTTGTTGGCCAGGATCACTACGACGTTGCACGGGGTGTTCAAGGTACGCTTCAGCGCTATAAAGAGCTGAAAGATATCATCGCGATCCTCGGTATGGATGAGCTTTCTGAAGAAGATAAGCAGTCGGTACAGCGTGCTCGTAAGATTCAGCGTTTCCTCTCACAGCCATTCTTCGTTGCAGAAGTATTCACCGGCGCACCCGGCAAGTATGTTTCACTGAAAGATACGCTGGCTGGATTCAAAGGCATCATCGATGGTGAGTATGATCACCTGCCCGAGCAAGCCTTCTACATGGTAGGCGGCATTGATGAGGCAGTTGAAAAGGCCGCTAAACTGAAGTAATTCAGTAAACGACTCCTAGGAGGATAATATGGCCATGACAATGCACGTAGATATCGTGAGTGCAGAGCAACTGATCTTTTCCGGTACCGCTGAAATGATTTTTGCACCTTCAGTCAACGGAGATGTCGGTGTGCTTCCGCGCCACGCGCCCCTACTGACTCAGATGCGTCCTGGTGAAGTTCGCGTTCAGACCAGTGAAGGTGAAGAGTTCTTTTACGTATCCAGTGGTATTCTGGAGATACAGCCACACTGCGTGACTGTACTTGCAGATACCGCACTTCGCGCCAAGGATATCGATGAGGCCGCTGCGCTTGAAGCAAAGCAACTTGCCGAAGAGGCGATGAGTGATCGCAAAAGTGGAATCGACTACACTAAAGCTCAGACCTCTCTGGCTGAAGCGATGGCTCAACTTAAAGCGATTCAGAAGATTCGCGATAAAGTCGGCCATTAATCGAAAGATTTTTTCGATTCCCTAAAAGGGCAGTGGAAACACTGCCCTTTTTTTGTGTAAAAAATAAAGATACTTTGTGACTATTCAAGGTATTTGTATTTTGCTACTGACCGAGATATCTTCGTGCAAAAAGAGGCCGCATAGAGCGAGTATGTAACCAATTGAGTACGAAAATAACCAAGAGTGGAGGCAAAAGATGAATACGCTGAGCAGTTACGATATTTTTTGTTAAACTACGACGGGTTTATAAAAAGGTGGGATCCATGCAAAAGCTTGTGGTGATAATCTTGGCTGCTGGCCAAGGAACGCGAATGAAGTCAACGATGCCGAAGGTTCTGCATACCGTCGGTGACCGGTCGATGCTTGAGCACAGCTACGATAGTGCCAAGGCGCTTAATGCGGATGCCATACACATTGTATATGGGCATGGCGGCGAGCAGGTACAATCAGCACTCTCTCACCTTGACGCAAACTGGGTTCTACAACAGCAGCAGAACGGCACCGGTCATGCTGTCGAGGTCGCAATGCCTTCCATTGATGATGAATCCATGGTGTTGGTGCTCTATGGTGATGTACCACTAGTACGGGTCGAAACATTAAAAAAGCTGGTAAACAGCGCGATGGAGAGTGGCTTTGGCCTACTCACAGCCCATCTTGATAACCCAACCGGCTATGGTCGTATTATCCGTAACGCCAGCGGAGCGGTTGAGCGTATCGTAGAACAGAAAGATGGAACCGCTGAGCAGCATAAAGTAAACGAAGTCAATACTGGGATGTTGGCTGTTGATTCCCACAAGCTGCGCCTCTGGATTGATGCCTTGGATAGTGATAACGCACAAGGTGAATTCTACCTGACGGATGTCATTGCCATGGCAGCCAACGAGGGCGTGGTCATTAACACTGTTAACCCCAGCTCTATTGATGAGACGCTAGGGGCAAATAATCGTGTACAGCTGGCCGAGCTTGAGCGTTATTTACAACAAAGAAAAGCGACCCAACTGATGCTTGATGGGGTGACATTGCGTGACCCAGCACGCATTGATATCCGCGGCGAGCTGACGACCGGCCTAGATGTGACCATTGACATTAACTGTCTGTTTGAAGGTAACAACAAGCTGGGTAGCGGTGTCAAAGTAGCGGCAAATTGCACGCTTATTAACAGCACAATCGGCGATAATGTCACCATTGAGCCAAACTCTATTATTGAAAATAGCACCATCGGAAATAATGCAGTGATTGGACCCTTTGCACGGCTACGCCCCGGCACGGTGTTGGATCAAGATGCAAAAGTCGGCAATTTTGTTGAAGTTAAAAACTCGACCATTGGCGCAGGCTCCAAAGTGAGCCACTTAAGTTACATTGGTGACACCGCCATGGGCAAGCGTGTCAATATTGGTGCAGGCACCATCACCTGTAATTATGATGGTGTAAATAAACATCAAACTACCATTGGCGATGATGTCTTTATTGGCTCAGATAGTCAGCTGATCGCCCCCGTTACCGTGGAAGAGGGTGCCACTATTGGTGCAGGCACGACACTCAGCCACACAGCACCAAAAAATTCGCTTACGTTGAGTCGTGTGCGACAAAAAAGCGTAGCGGGCTGGCACCGCCCAAAAAAGAGACAGTCATAGGAGAATAGTATGTGTGGAATTGTTGGGGCTGTTGCAGAGCGTGATGTTACTCAAATATTGCTTGAGGGTCTGCGTCGACTTGAATACCGAGGATACGACTCAGCGGGTATTGCGCTACTAGCAGACGATAACAGCATCAAGCGTGTTCGGGTTAAGGGCAAGGTCGCGGGTCTGGATAACGAAATCACCGAGACCTTTCATGGCCACGTCGGTATCGCGCATACCCGCTGGGCGACCCATGGTGAACCCAGTGTCAAAAATGCTCACCCACACACCTGCCGAAATCAGGTCACCGTTGTGCACAACGGTATCATTGAAAATTTCGAAGAGCTGAGAGAAAAACAGCATCAGAGTGGTTATGAGTTCACCTCTGAAACAGACACAGAGGTGATTGTTCATCAGATTTTTCAGCACCATATCGCTGAAAAACAGAGCCTGCTGGATGCCGTCAAATCAGCCATCAAAGAGTTGGATGGTGCCTATGCGTTAGGTGTTATCAGTGCGGAAGAGCCTGGTCGGTTAATTACCGCACGCAGTGGCAGTCCACTGGTGATTGGCATCGGAATTGGTGAGTACTTTATCGCCTCTGATGTGGCCGCCCTGCTCCCGGTCACACAGCGCTTCATCTTTCTGCAAGAGGGTGATATTGCCGATATTACCAAGGATAAGCTGACCATTTATGACCAAGCCGGCAATATCGTCGAGCGTCCGATTAAAGAGAGCGAGCTGAGTGCCGATTCGGTCGAGCGAGGTGAATACCGCCACTACATGCTTAAAGAGATATTTGAACAGCCAAGAGCGATAAACGACACCCTTGAAGGTCGCATTAGTAACCACCGCGTCATCGATGAGTCCTTCGGCCCCAATGCGGCCAAGATATTTGATGAGATTAAAGGGGTCGACATTATTGCCTGCGGAACCAGTTACCACGCCGGTGTGGTTGCCCGCTATTGGATGGAAGCGATTGCCAAGGTGCCCTGTAATGTCGAAGTGGCCAGCGAGTTTCGCTACCGCCGCCCCTTGGCACACAAAAACTCGCTGTTTGTCACCATCTCCCAGTCCGGCGAAACCGCCGATACCCTCGCCGCACTGCATGAAGCAAAAAAGATGGGTTACAAATATGCACTATCGATCTGTAATGTACCTGAAAGCTCACTGGTACGTGAGTCTGACTTGGTAATGATGACCCGCGCTGGCCCAGAAATTGGCGTAGCATCGACCAAAGCCTTTACCACCCAGCTGACCGCGCTACTCATGTTAGTGATGTCATTGGGGCGACGCAACGGCATGAGTGAGCAGCGAGAAGCTGAGCTGGTTGAAGAGCTTAAAACCTTACCCCGCAAGGTGGAGGAGGTGCTCAAGCTGGATGACGACATCAAAGCGATGGCAGAAGGGTTTTCAGATAAGCATCACGCACTGTTCTTAGGCCGTGGCACCCACTATCCGATTGCAATGGAGGGTGCCCTCAAGCTTAAGGAGATCTCATATATTCATGCAGAAGCTTACCCTGCGGGTGAGTTGAAACATGGCCCATTAGCGCTGGTAGATGATGAAATGCCCATCGTAGCAGTTGCTCCCAACGATGAACTGCTGGGTAAACTTAAATCCAACCTGCAAGAGGTCAAAGCGCGGGGTGGAAAGCTCTACGTTTTCGCAGATGAGCATGCGGGAATGGAAGCCAGTGATGGGGTAGAGGTGTTGTCGGTATCACCCACCGATGAAGTGATTGCCCCCATCATCTACTCCATACCGTTGCAGCTGCTCTCATACCATGTTGCGATATTGAAAGGTACCGATGTGGATCAGCCACGCAACCTTGCAAAATCAGTAACCGTTGAATAAACCGAGTTAGGCGGTCGCCCAACAGGGCGACTATCACACCCTTGGTGTGTAATCCGACAAACAGGGTGCACGCCCTAGTCATACACACCTTTTTCACCCTCTGGCCGGGTCTTGAAGCGTTTGTAGCTCCACATGTATTGACGGGGTGCTTGGCGTATCAACTGCTCGACTTGTTGGTTCATATAAGCAACTGAGTGATCACCATATATCTCTTCGTTAGCGGGGATGAAATGCAAGTGATAACCCTCGCCTCTTGGTAACCGTTCTGCATAGGCAAAGATCACTTTTGCCTTGCTCTTAATTGCCAATTTGGAGACCAAGGTCATGGTGTTTGCCTCCACACCAAAAAAAGGCACAAACAAGCCATTGCCACGCCCCGGATCCTGATCGGGCAAAATCCCAGTGGCCTCACCTTTTCGCAATGCCTGCAGTATCGCACGCACACCCCTGGCATCAGTGGGTGCCAGCCGAGTGCCACTCCGGGTGCGTGCCTTTCTGATAATAGGGTCTAGCTGTTTCATTCGCGGTGGTCGATAGAGGCAGAGCATCGGGTAGTAGAGGCCAATCAACTCCCAACACCCTAGGTGAGGTGCAACAAAGATAATCCCCTGCTGCTGGCTATTTGCTTGTTCAATAAGCTCAGCGCCACTCACCTGCTTTACCAGTTGTCGCGTTTTGTCAGCTGGCCAGAGCCAGATCGCCCCTAATTCAGTCATGTTTTTACCGGTTTCAAGCAGATTAGCTTTCGCCAATTTAATTTGTGATGATTCGCTCATACTAGGAAAGCAGAGTGCGATGTTTTTTAACACCACCCGGCGGCTGTTGGCTGAAAAATGCCATAAAAGCAACCCCAAAAGATGACCAATGGCGTGCGCCACACGCAGGGGCAACAGCGCGAAAAGGTGCAGTAGCCATTTAATTAAAAAAACTTTGAAAGGGGCGTCTTTTTGCTTCATTTTGTCGATATTTTGCTGAATATTGCTTGGATCATGCCTTTTCATCGTTAAATCGTCAAATAATCGCTCAGGGGACTAGGAACAATCTGTCCACTTACTGTACAATCCGCGCCATTCAATTAATCATCGAGTTTACTACTGTGATCGAGAATTTACGTAATATCGCCATCATTGCCCATGTCGACCATGGCAAAACAACCTTGGTTGACCAACTTCTTAAGCAATCCGACACATTGGATGAGCGCACTCAGCTGGAAGAGCGTGCGATGGACTCCAACGACCAAGAGCGTGAACGCGGCATTACCATCCTGGCCAAGCCAACCGCAATTAAATGGGGCAAGTACCACATCAACATTGTGGACACTCCTGGACACGCCGACTTTGGTGGTGAAGTAGAGCGTGTACTCTCCATGGTTGACTCGGTACTACTGCTGGTTGATTCCGTCGAAGGGCCAATGCCACAAACTCGCTTTGTAACACAAAAAGCACTGAGTCGCGGCCTTAAGCCAATCGTGGTAATTAATAAAATCGATCGTCCGGGTGCACGCCCTCAGTGGGTACTGGATCAAACCTTCGATCTATTTGACCACCTAGGTGCTACAGATGAGCAGCTGGACTTTCCGGTTGTCTACGCCTCTGGTCTGAATGGTTTTGCTGGCCTTGAAGACACGGTTCGAGACGGCGACCTGACCCCCATGCTGCAAACCATCGTCGACAAGGTTCACCCGCCACAAGTTGAGATTGAAGACCCCTTCCAGCTGCAAGTTTCACAGCTTGATTACAACAGCTATGTCGGCGTTATCGGTATCGGTCGCATCGCCCGTGGCCGCGTCAAAACCAACACCCAGGTAACCGTGGTAGGCCCAGACGGCGAGCGTCGCAATGCGCGCATCCTGAAGCTAATGGGCTTCATGGGCCTAGAGCGCATCGAAGTTGAAGAGGCGCAGGCGGGTGACATCATCTGTTTCACCGGCATTGATGGATTAAGCATATCTGACACGTTGTGTGACCCTGCCGCTGTTGAAGCCCTTGCGCCTTTGAGCATTGATGAGCCAACGGTCAGCATGACATTCCAGGTTAATAACTCTCCCTTTGCAGGTCTTGATGGTAAGTTTGTCACCTCACGCCAAATTAAAGAGCGCCTAGATCAAGAGCTCATTCACAATGTGGCGCTGCGGGTTGAAGAGACTGGAAATGCCAATCAATTCCGCGTTTCAGGCCGTGGTGAGCTTCACCTCTCTGTATTGATCGAAACCATGCGCCGTGAAGGTTTTGAGATGGGTGTCTCGCGTCCTGAGGTTATTTTCCGTGAAATTGATGGTAAAAAGCAGGAGCCTTACGAGCAGTTAACCATCGATGTTGAGGAGCAACACCAAGGCACCATCATGGAGAAGCTGGGCACTCGTGGTGGCGAAATGAACAATATGGAGCTGGATGGCAAGGGTCGCGTTCGCATCGACTTTATCATCCCTTCACGCGGCTTGATCGGCTTTCGTACCGAGTTTCTTACCGCAACTCAGGGCACCGGTTTAATGTTCAGCATCTTCGAGCATTATGGCCCACTAAAGAAAGGCGAATATGGCACCCGCATGAATGGCGTAATGATTGCCAATGCGGCGGGTAAAGCACTGACCAATGCCCTGTTCAACTTGCAAGAGCGTGGCCGCCTGTTTATTGGCCACGGTGCCGAAGTCTATGAAGGGATGATCATCGGCATACACAGCCGTACCAACGACTTGGTGGTTAATGCACTGAAAGGTAAGCAGCTGACCAATGTACGCGCATCGGGTACCGATGAAGCACAATCACTGATCACCCCCATTACCCATACCCTAGAGCAAGCGTTAGAGTTTATTGATGATGATGAGCTGGTTGAAGTGACACCCAACCATATTCGTCCACGCAAGAAGCTACTCACCGAAAATGAGCGCAAGCGCGCCGGTCGCTCCGGCAAATAACAGCCTCAGCTAAAAACACCCGCTACCCGATGTTATCATCAGGGTGGCGGGTGTTTTTTTATGCCTGCACGTCGCCAAATTCAGAGGGATAAACAGCAATGATCGGACTCTTACAGCGCGTTAGCCGTGCCAAGGTAGCGATTAATGATAAAGTGGTCGGACAAATAGACCATGGCCTGCTGGTACTACTCGGTGTTGAGAGAGATGATCACGAAAGTAGCGCAGACCGGCTGCTGCAACGCCTGCTCAGTTACCGGGTATTTGAAGATGATGAAGGGAAAATGAACCTGAGCCTGCAACAGGTGAGGGGTGGTTTATTGCTGGTGCCACAATTCACCCTGCCTGCAGATACCCACAAGGGAACTCGACCCAGTTTCACGCCTGCAGCCGCTCCCGACAAAGGAGAGCGGCTCTATCACTACTTTATCCAGCAGGCTCAGCAACAACACCCCTGCGTTGCAACAGG
>JALSJH010000062.1 GCA_026989455.1 Chromatiales bacterium
CCTGATAAGAGTAATTTCCATCTCAGGAATCTACAGCTGGCTGAGAGGTCTGTCAAAGTTTGAACCTAAGAGCCATCACGCTGGTTACGCTATCCCGGTAAATGTACGTTTATTGAATAGCTCTTTGGTGGATTTGATGAGTTGTATTGTTAAGCAGTCACGGTGTTGGGGGTTGATCAGTGCGATTTTCTCCAGCCCCTCAGGAACCGCTGAGCTGGGGACTAGCAAGCCCATTTCATTGCCACTAGCGAGCCAGTTGCCACCAATGGCTTGTGTTGAAATAGGGTGCGGGAAAGCTGCCCAGTCTATAGGCAGGTCGCTTTCAGCTAGCGTGAAGAGTGGCGTTGTGTCGGGTATTTCATAGATTCCTAAGTGGTAGCTTGTGGGTATCGCGTGGGGAGAGGGGAGGTAGTTTGCCATTTCCAGTAACGCGGTTGCGGCTGATAGCGCAAAATAGAGCGCGGGTTGTCCCGGTTTATTCCACCTTGCGCCATCACGATAACTTGCCCCTAACCCTTGATAATTATCGAGGTAGCACTTAGGAGCAATACGATAAATCTTCATTAAACGAATTCACCGTACTCTATTTTTCGTAATACTTGGGATACCCAGCGTCTTCCCTCAAAGGTATCGAAAAGTGCTTCAGGTTTTTCACCAGATAGGGCGGGAACGGGTGATTTTATCCATTCAATCGCTTTTTCTAAATTACCAAATACCTCCTCAGCCTGGCCATAGAGACGAATGGTATCCAGCATCTCTTCGCTGTTTTCGCGGCTCATCCTTTTAATGCGGTAAAAACGGCTGAGATTGCTCGAGGTGGTGCCGAGAATGCGTACAAACAGTTCACGGGCATCAAACACCTGAACTGCCCGTTTAACCACTTCACCCGAAACACCTTCTCTGACCAGTCGGATAAATTGAATCTGATTAGCGAGCGAGTCACCGGGTATGCCGAGTGATAGAAGAAATCCGCTTTTAACCGTCGCCATTGCACACGCCTTTATTAGTCAATATGACGTTAGTGTAGCATCAATACGACGATTAACAACTATCACCTGGCAGTGGCTATCACAGGGTGTCCACGGTTATTTTGAGCGGGATACTCTCTTTGCTCCTGAATACGCAGCTATCACCGCAGCACGGCACCCAAATTATCCCGCCATAACCCCCGCTAGCTTAAATTGAGTGGTAAGCGCTAACATACCCGCTAGACGTTACTTTGATAATACTTGCTAATTTAACATAATATACATTATACGAACTTACCTTTGGGCTCTATATTGGCATGCAAATCAAAACGACCAGGGTAAATCACACACTCTTTCGCTCATGGTGTGGTTTTAACGCGGGAAAGTTATGCGAAAGGAGGTTCTGATTAAGCCTGGATGAGCTTAGAGTGAGGGCTATGTTGTTCTCGTTTTTTCGGAGTGCGCAGCAATTATTAGCCAGTACAAAGTATTTATGACTTGGTAAGTAAGGAGAATGAAGCGGTGGGGTATTGAGAGATTGTGCGGGTAAAAATAGACTTTTATTGCCCCTTCATCTTTTGACGCAGGGCAATTTCACGTGAAAACTCTTTTTCATCAATGGGATTAAAATCCATTTCAAGCTGCTTATGTAGCAGTGGAAGGTCCATGGGTGTGGTTTGTTTCCATGAAATGATAGAGAGTATGCGTGGTAGCTCTTGGCTACCGATCACGTCGGTTTTCTCTAGCGTGATGCGTTCAATGCCTTTTTTTGTTTCGGCCAGCGAGGTGCCCGCAGAACAGATGAGCACCAAGAGTAGAGATATTTGTAGAGGCAGTTTTTTCATCGTCATGACTTCGTTGTAACAATATGATTTTTTTCATTATCCACTTAACCGTGAAGATAGCAACCCCGTTACCTTAGCAATGTCGACTCGATGGTGTAATAACTTATTATTCGCTTTATATCAGTAAGTTGCACGGGTATTCTAATGTTAAATAAATAATTAAGTCTGCCTTGCTTTATATTAATCTAAAACGGTATGTTTACTTATTAACCTGTTGTTTTATTAAACAATATGCAACCATGTGCCGCTATTGTTGTTACGGTTTTTGATTAGGTTGCCCATGCGCTGGTTACTCATTTTACAAATTATTTTGTTGGGACTGATTTTGCAGGGGTGTAACTTTTTCCCTGAGACTTCTGTGTTGGCCAAAATAAAATCAGAGGGTGAGATTGTGGTTATTATGCGCCCCGGCTCAACCACCTATTACCTAGGGCCTGATGACCAACCTGCCGGGCTTGAGTATGAACTTGCCAAGCGCTTTGCTGATAGATTGGGGGTGCAACTTAAAATAATAACCCCCCTCTTCCCAGATATTATTCCTATGGTTGCTGATGGTGATGCTCACTTTGCGGCTGCGGGCCTCTCTATTACCGAAGCACGTCAAGAAGTGGTTCGCTTTGGCCCGGGTTATCAGCAGATAACCCAACAGTTAATATATCGCTACGGCAATCCAAGACCTAAAAGCATTGCCGATATTCTTGGTGGTGATATCGAGGTGGTGAGCGGCAGTAGCCACGCTGAACAACTTGTCACGCTACAGCAGCAATACCCTGCCCTGCGTTGGCGTGAAAACAGTGAAATGGAGTCGGAGGAGTTACTCACGTTTGTGTGGGAGCACATGATTGACTACACCATTGCGGACTCTAATGAGGTTGCGCTTAGTCAGCGCTTTTATCCTGAACTCCGCGTGGCATTCGATCTAGGCGAGCCTGAATCACTGGCTTGGGCCTTCCCTTTGAGTGATGACGACAGCTTATATGATGAGGCGGTCATTTTTTTTGCATCACTTGTCGATTCGGGTGAGTTGGCTCAACTGGTGGAGCGTTATTACGGTCATACGAAAACATTTGATTATGTGGGAACACGAAAATTTAAAACTCACTACTACCAACGGTTGCAAACCTATCGCGAGCTATTTGAAGCGGCGGCTATCGAGAATGATATTGATTGGCGACTACTGGCCGCCATCTCTTATCAAGAGTCCCATTGGAACCCGAAAGCGGTCTCTCCAACTGGGGTAAGGGGCATGATGATGCTGACACTAACCACTGCGAGAGAGCTTGGAATCCGCAACCGCATCGACCCCAAGCAGAGCATTAACGGGGGGGCTCGTTATCTGAAGTCACTGATAAGAAGAATTCCGAAACGAATAGGTGAGCCGGATCGAATATGGATGGCCATTGCGGCATATAATGTTGGATTTGGTCATCTTGAGGATGCGCGTATCATCACCGCCCAACGGGGTCTAGATCCTGACAAGTGGATGCATGTGAAGGAGAGCTTACCGCTGCTGCGACAGAAGAAGTGGTATAAAAAGACCCGTTATGGTTATGCACGAGGGCATGAGCCGGTCATGTATGTTCGTAATATTCGAAACTATTATGATTTGGTACAGCGGATTTCTGATGATAAAGAGAGTGGGCAACACGCTGAGGGGCAACTTGAGGAGTCAGCCATTACCCTGCCTAGGGCGATTTAAAGCTTGCGCCCTATCTCTATTTTGCAATCGATGGACTACGCAGCGCCAATAGGTACTCACGGGTGACATCATTGATTTCGCCGATGGCCCATAAGCGATCAAGCTTCAGCTTTAAGCGTTTGGCGTGAGACATTGACTGGCTGTAGACGGGAGCTAAAATTCTTCTCTCATCATCATCTGTGTAGTGTGGTAGCCCACTAATTGATAATTGCAGTATGCGATAGTTTTTATTGCGTACCATTTGCCGAATAAATTCAACCCGCTCTTCCCTGTTATCGATCTCATAATCAGGAATGGTTATTAACTCGCCACTCATTGCAGAGCGATAGCTTAATATCATCACCTCGGCCTGACCATCATCGCTCGATTTAAGTAGTCGCATTAACCGCCCCAATACTTCTGGGTTATTGATAAATTCGAGCTCAAGCTGTTTTTTGCTGTTTTTCAGGTAATCCAGCAGGCTATTTCCCTGTAGGGTCATCGCCACATGGGCAACGCTCAGCTCCCCCTCTTTTCTCGCCAGGAAGAGAGGCACAGACTGCAGGTCTGCCACCATCAAATTTTCATAGAGTGCGCTCAATATTTCATCACTAATATCGCCCGCATCAATATCTAAAATCTCTTTATTACGCAAGATGAGGCTGTTGAAGAAATCATCAATCAAGAAATCTTCACGACTATGGGAGACTCTTACCAGTGCCAGTTCATTCGCATCATCAAATACTTTAACAACTTTATAGACCACTTTTTTCAAGTTTACAGACGCGGAAGTTAATAAGGATGTGAAGCAGACACTTAACGCCTGCCCCTTGTAAAAACTTCCCGAGTCGTCTTTAAGGCGGACACGTAAGCCCCGAATCGACAGATCCAGCGAAGTGGCATGAAAGGTTTCATCAAAGTGCATCAACATCAGCTCTAGCTCTATGAGGTAGCGCTCTTCATTTCGCTGCTGGTGATAACCGAATAGTATCTGTTTCGGCTGCTTTATTGGGCGAGGGAGTGAATGGATAAGATCATCAGGAAATTGGCTATTAATTGCTTGAAGCAGTCTCTGCGGACTCACATTGTGTGCGCCACGCTGCTTTGTCGCCAGTATCAGGCTATCGGTAAGATCAAGCAGCGTGCCGACAACTTTTACTGATGAGATGGTGTGCTCAATGGCATCCACCTGTTCGGGGAAATATTGCAGCATCGGCTGAAGTATCTCTTGCATCTGTTCATCGGGAACCTCTTGGGCCGGATTGAGGGTCAAGCGAAAAGTTCGATGTTCCGCATCAGCCAAGTGCGCCCATAACAGGGTAAATAGCTTGATTGAGGGCAGTTGATCACTACTAATGACGTGTAGTGATCTGGATTTTTGCTCTTTAAAGCGAAAAAGGGTAACGATACAGCTGGTTGCCGCATCACGCTCAAGGCAGCGCGCAATGAGTGGTGGCAACCAACGTGCGTCATTAAGCGCCGAATAATCGTATTGAGTCTTATCTGTTTTGAAAAAGTTGTGCAGCCGCTCATTACCCGCAGAGCGCCCTACTCCCAGCAGCTTGGACTCGCCTCGACCATAGTCATAAAAAAGTGACATGGGAACCGCACTGTCGGCGTAGTAGCGCTCAAAAACCTCAGTGCTTCGATTGGAGACAATGCCTTTGGTATCGGTCCGCAGGCGGTTTTTTCTCTCCTCAACGGCTTTTCTTAGATAGGCTAGATTAGCCTCATCATCCTCATCGATTTTGCGCTGCAAAGCCAGCGCTAGGCGGTCACCCTTTTCGGTGGTGCGCCTCACTTCGTAAGGGATTTTATGCATTTTTTTCAGGTCATCGTCGGTAATATATTCATCACGCTCATCATAAAATGATAAATGTACGACATCGCCATTTTTAACCGTGTAATTGAGTGGGATTAACACCAGAAGCCCATTGTCGGAAATATCCCGGGTGGTGCCGTAATAGTTGTTTTCATCCGTAAAAACCACCAGATGTGTTACTAATTCATAGCGTTCTTGTTCCCGCTTGCGGTAAAAACCAAAGTCAATAATATCGATGTCGGACTCGAGCGCCCCCTTTTGATCCTGCGCTCTCTGTGCCTGTTCACGTTTTTGACGAATATAGCGCAGGGTGTGCTCACCGTTAATAATCTCCTCATAAGCGCCCTGGGTAAAAACACCACCATTTTCACTCAAACGACGCTCAAATATACTTTGAGAGGCCGCGTCCATGTGAAATATACGCTCACCGTATTGATATGGCTTACAGATTCCGGCGACTTTCCCTCGCATATCGACAAACGAAGGGCATGGCCGTGAGAGGCGCGCCTCTTCCATCTTTTCTACAAAAGCGGAAGAGTCACCGGGGGAGGTGGCTGAAGGAGCTTGCTCGAATTTATACTCGTCTATGTCTGCCATCGTTACCGTCTAGCGCAATAAGGGTGTACACCCAATAACGTCCATCGTCTGTAGAATGTTAGGCGTTATTTTGCTTAATCGCGGAAGTTGTTGAATTGCAGTGGTACATCTAAACTCTCGCCACGCAGGAAATTCATCACAGTTTGAAGGTCATCTCGTTTTTTACCGGTGACGCGCACTTGATCACCTTGAATCTGAGCCTGTACTTTAAGTTTTTTATCTTTGATCATTTTAACGATCTTCTTGGCGGTGAGTGAATCAATGCCCTGCTTCAAGCTCAAGCGTTGGCGCACCTGCTTGCCAACACCCTCTACTTTATCGGCATCCAGGTAGCCAATATCAACATTACGTTTGGTCATCTTATTGTACAGAATATCGAGTAGCTGTTTGAGCTGAAACTCCACATCCGCAAACAGGGTGATCACCTCTCCCTTCAACTCTATCCGTGCATCAACACCCCGAAAATCAAAACGGGTGCTGGCTTCACGGGTTGCTTGGTCAACCGCATTGGTAATTTCATGCATATCCACCTCTGAAACAATATCGAATGATGGCACGGTTCATACTCCTGAAGTTTTTCTGTATATGTTGATTATAAAGCTGATCTCAGTGTTAAGCGCAGTGAGTGCGGCAATCTCTTGATGGCGTGACTCACTTAGCTGCCAAAAATAAGGTGTCATCGCCAAAAGATTCGCAATATCCTGATTGTTGTCTATTTCAATCGTATCGCATAAAACAGCTTGATCCAGCCGCTCAAAACCTACCGGCACACTCTCTGCCTCATCATGCTCTTTTGGCGTATCGTAAATAAGTTTTTTAAGGCCAAACAGGTGTGATTTTCCCGGTGTTACTGAAATATATAACCCATTAGGCTTTAATACACGAAAAATCTCATTACTCTCAGCAGGGGCATAAATTTTAGTCACCACATCCACCGCCTGATCATTTACCGGCAAGCGGTAGCTACTGGCGACAGAGAATGAAATATTGGGGTAACGTTTGGCCGCTGCAATAATGGCAGGTTTCGATATATCAACCCCCCACATCAGGCACTCAGGCAGATTTTTTTGAATAAAGTCGCTGTAATACCCTTCGCCACAGCCGATATCGAGCAATGAAAAAGTGTCTGTTGAAAAATAGACCTTCAGCAGTGTAGATAGTTTTTCAGGAAGTGTGTCGTAGTAGTGGTGGTTAAGGAACTGACGGCGACTTTGAATCATCATCTTGTTGTCACCGGCCTGCTTGCTCTTCTTTTGGTGTGCCAGTAGCAGGTTCACATACCCTTCACGGGCGATATCAAAGTGATGGTTATTCACACACCGCCAGCTGCGCTGTAATAACTCAAGCGTTTCGTCACAGACGGGGCACTTATATAGGGACATCAAACCAGACTCCATCAGGATATATCAGGTTGTGATCAATAAAAAAGGCCTGGCACTCGTGTAAGTGCCAAGCCTTCTAGATGGATGGGGTGGACGATGGGGCTCGAACCCACGACAACTGGAATCACAATCCAGGACTCTACCAACTGAGCTACGCCCACCATAATAATGATAACTACCGGAATATGGTACGCCCGGCAGGACTCGAACCTGCTACCCTCGGCTTAGAAGGCCGATGCTCTATCCAGATGAGCTACGGGCGCATGACTTGTTCGAAAAATTGGTCGGGGCGGAGAGATTCGAACTCCCGACATCCTGCTCCCAAAGCAGGCGCGCTACCAGACTGCGCTACGCCCCGATTGTGTTGGCGTGCATTATACATTTCGTTGTATGTGATGCAAGCTTTATTTGCGACTCTTTCCCGCTGGCGGTAAGGCTCAACGAGGAGCCGAATAGTACAGAAAAGAGTTTTTATTGGCAACCGTTTTTAACAAAAAACATGATTTTTATATTCAAAAAAGAGTGAGTAATATCAACTTCCTAGAACGAGAAACAGGCTAACAATACAGACCTAAATCTATTATTTAATTCTCATTTTCATATTTAGCCTGCCTACCCCCTCATTTGCAATAGCCTGCTGGTATGTGCACTATGCTGCGCATCTATTTTATCAACATGTTACTTTCCATTCTTTACGCTCTGTGCTGTTCAGAGCTTCCCTAAAAAGAGGTATGATGTCGTAATGAAACAACTGATTCTTGGGGGAGCACGTTCAGGAAAAAGTGCCTTGGCTGAAAAGCTCGCGGCGGACACTGGCTTGCCGGTTATCTATATTGCCACTGCCACTGCAGATGATGCAGAGATGCAGCAACGAATTGATCAACATCAGCAGCAACGCCCTGCCCACTGGATAACCATTGAATCACCTTACGAGCTAGCTGAAACCTTGCAGCAGCAGGCGACTTCTCAGCGCTGTATTTTGGTTGATTGCCTCACTTTGTGGTTGAGCAATCTGCTGTGTAGAGATGAAAATATTCAGTTGAGCAGAGAGTCACTGCTTAGTGTTGTTGCTGAGCTACCGGGTGAAATTATTTTTGTTAGCAATGAGGTGGGCCTTGGTATCACTCCTATGGGTCGTTTAAGTCGTCAATTTGTTGATGAATCAGGCTGGTTACATCAATCCCTAGCACGACAGTGTGACCGCGTTGTCTTTACCGTAGCAGGCCTTCCACTCATTATGAAAGGAGATCCATTGTGAATCCAAGCTGGCTAGAAATCCCCTGCACTGCCATCGACCGAGCAGCAGAACAAGCCGCCGCACATCATCAACAGCAACTCACAAAACCACCCGGTGCATTGGGAGAGCTCGAGACCTTGGCTATCCGCCTTGCGGGGATGCAGGGTGTAAAGCGTCCCACTCTTGAGCGCTCGCACATCACCGTGTTTGCGGCTGACCATGGAATTGCAGAGGAGGGCGTATCAGCCTTCCCTCAAGCGGTTACTGCTGAAATGGTGCGTAACTTTTCCCGTGGTGGTGCGGCCATTTCAATCTTGGCGCGAGAGAACCATGCCCACCTTGAAGTGGTCAATGTGGGAACTGTTAGCAAAATCGAGCCGCTCAAGGATGTGCTGGATGCACGTATTGCGCCTGGCACCGCTAATTTCTCCAACCACCCGGCAATGAGTAGAGAGCAGTTGGAGCAGGCCTTACAAATTGGGCGCTCTGCTGTTATTCACGCCAGTGAGTGTGAAGCGCAACTCTTTATTGCCGGTGAAATGGGCATCGCCAATACCAGTGCAGCCACGGCACTAAGCTGCTGCTTGCTTACGCTACCGGCTGAAAGCCTTACCGGCCCAGGCACTGGGCTTGATGCTGAGGGCATTAAACATAAGATAACGGTCATTAATAACGCATTGGCCTACCACCAAAAGAGTATCCACTCCGCACTGGATGCTGTGCAATACTTTGCCGGATTCGAAATGGCCGCTATTGTCGGTGCCTACATTAGCTGCGCACAGCATGGAATACCTGTTTTGGTTGATGGTTTTATCACCTCAGCGGCAGCACTGGCCGCTGTGCGCATAAAGCCAGAAATAGCGCCTTGGCTAATCTACTCTCACCGCTCCCAAGAGTCTGGACACGCGCTATTGATGACAGCTTTAAATGTAGAGCCATTATTGGATTTGAAAATGCGACTAGGTGAAGGGAGCGGCGCTGCCGTAGCACTGCCGCTATTAAAACTCGCCTGTAATCTGCACAGTCAAATGGCCACCTTCGAAGAAGCCGAAATTTCAGATAAAATATAGATTGATATTAATAAGTTAAATCATCTTTTTAATGCTATTTATATTAAAAACAGACCATTGAGAATCATGTGATAAAGTCAAAATTTTCACCTCTCATTATCGCTTTCCAGCTACTCACGCGCCTACCAACACCCCAGCTGCAAGAGATCACTCCACTTAATCTTGGCCGCTCACTGCTCTATTACCCACTGGTTGGCCTGGTTATCGGCTTAATGCTGGCGGCACTCAACTGGCTGCTGTTTTCTGCAACCATTGAGGTGACTGCCGCTCTGGTGCTGATACTTTGGGTCATCATTACTGGTGGACTTCATCTTGATGGTTTAGGTGACAGTGCAGATGCCTGGGTTGGTGGCTACGGTGATCGAAAGCGTACCCTTGAAATAATGAAAGACCCCTATTGCGGCCCTGCTGCCGTGGCTACTATTTTACTGGTGTTGATCACTAAATATGCTGCAATACAACACGTTACAGAATACTCTCAATATTTAGCATTAATTGTTATTCCGGTGCTGAGCCGCAGCTTTATATTAGTTCTATTTCTAACCACACCCTATGTCCGTCAAAATGGGCTGGGGGAATCATTGGCAACCCACCTGCCCCGCCGTCAAGCCTGGCTTGTTGTTTGTGGCGTTGCTATTTTATGCGTACTACTACTCCAATTAGCCGGTTTAATCTTGCTGCTATCAGCCTTGCTGGGATTTATAGTGCTTCGCTGGTGGATGTTGGCACGCCTTAATGGCACCACGGGTGATACGGCGGGAGCGATGGTTGAGCTACTCGAAGTGATGTTGCTTGTGAGTTTTAGTCTGTTTTGTATTATTGAATAGCTACCTGATTTATGACGATTCATGCTCATCAATAGAGCCTATGAGCATTATATAATAATGCAATTTCCCTTGCTGGCAGGCTCGCGGTATGGTGAGGAAACGGTTGAAAAAAGAGGTCACATCATGAAACTTACACGCTATTTTTTACCACTACTCATCGGCATGCCACTACTTGTACAGGCAGGCAGTGATCGATTGATAATGGGCGTTCCACTGGAAGTGATACAGGCTAAGCAGCTTATCCACATTCAGTTTATTGACAACAATGGAATCCCCCTTGGCAGCAATCTTTTAAAGCAGGGCAAGGTGATGGTCGGTAGCTGCGATACCAAGCCATTGGTTCTGGGGACAGACTATAAGTATGGCTATTTTCCTAGCCCCAAAAAAGTAGGCATCTATCTCGACTCAAATGTGTGGCGCGACCGCGAAGTCTGCATATCCCTCCCTGGCTACGCTCCCGTCAAAGAGCGGTTTGGAGACGACAGCATTGCTCATTCGTTGGTGCGCACGGTCACAAAATCAGAATAAAGAGCAAAAAAAGCCCCGAAAACGGGGCTTTTTTGGGAAGAGTCTGAGCAACCCAGCAGGTTGAATCAGCACTTCCTCTCGGGAATCTCTGATTAAGTCTGGGCGAATTTAGGCTGAGAGGAAATTGTTCTCATTTGTTCCGAAATGCGCAGTAATAGTTGTTCTATTGGTGCAATTTTCGGAATAGATGAGGACGATTTCAACCAGCATAAAACAGTCATGACTTGATCAGAGCTTCCCAAGGGAATCTCTGATTAAGTCTGGGTGAATTTAGGCTGAGAGGAAATTGTTCTCATTTGTTCCGAAATGCGCAGTAATAGTTGTTCTATTGGTGCAATTTTCGGAATAGATGAGGACGATTTCAACCAGCATAAAACAGTCATGACTTGATCAGAGCTTCCCTTATTTACGCTTGTAAAAGAATTTACAGCGTAGCTACATTGCTTGCTTGAGGACCTTTAGGGCCGTCTTGCACGTCATAGCTTACTTTTGCGCCTTCAGGTAATGTCTTAAATCCTTCAGTCTGAATTGCACTGAAGTGTACAAACACATCGTCACCGCCATCATCTTGAGAGATAAAACCAAAACCTTTAGTTTCGTTGAACCACTTTACTGTTCCTGTTGCCATTGCCTGTTACCTTTAAATTAAAAAATAAATTTTGCCGATACAAAACTACCACAGTGTCCATCATCCACAACAACGTAAGATGCGGTCAAAGCGGTATGTAACTTAAGCATAATCCAAGCATTCGATAATGCCAAGAAACTTAGACATAATTATTGATTTATACGCTTCTCTATGTAGACAATGAGCAGCATAACACCTCTCATTTGTGACTATTTTAACGCCGCTGGCACTGAATATATGGTTTCTGCAACAACCTTATATGTTTAGGTCCTACTCACATCACAAATATGTGCTGTAATGAGAGCAGCCGCACTATTTGCAATGGACACCTGAAAGTCCGATCAATAAAAGTGACAATGAGCTGTTCAGCGTCCCTTTAAATGCCGATAAGAACAGCGATACCGCTTTGTGGCATCACTGCACAAAATAACAACGAAAGACCTTTGCACAAAGAGAAATGGATTCGTGCAAAAGTCTCAATAAATAATTTTAGGAGGATATTGTGAACGATATTTCACGCCTGACGATTGACAACAGCAATCTACTAAGTGATGTAATTGGTGAAAATGGCATCTCGAATCAAGAGATCGAGGCGCTCTCACCCAGGCTTGATAATCTGCGTAGCAAAATAGATGGGTGGTACAACCAATCTACACCCCACTTTTTAAACCTCCCGCGCACCGCCCAACTAGAAGAGATCAAACTCCGTGGGCAAGAGTTTGCGCGCAACTTCAAACATACGGTGATATTTGGTATTGGTGGCTCATCACTGGGTGGGGAGATGTTGATCCGAACGCTTGGCCACCACAACCCACGAAACAAAGTGAAATTTTACGACAACGTAGACCCCTCAACACTGCGTGAACTAAATGAGGTCGACTGGCGCGAAACACTGCTGTTGATCATCTCAAAGTCAGGCAATACCGCAGAAACATTAAGCCAGTTCCTGGCTGTGCTTCCTCGCATGGAGCGCTGGCTGGGTGAAGGAAATGTGCGCGACCATACACTGGTGATTACCGAAAACAAAGAGGGTGCTCTGTATGAATTAGCACAGCGTCTCTCCATTTCTGTGGTTGAACACCCACCGGTTGGCGGGCGTTTTTCTGTGTTATCCGTTGTGGGTCTGCTGCCTGCCTATATATCGGGCGTAGATATTGACGGTCTACTAGAAGGTGCACGCGCTATGGCCAAACGCTGCACTGAAAATAATATGCTTGAAAACCCCGCTTTTTATAATGGTGCGACCCACTATCTTCACGCACAAAAGGGGCGCTCAATTACCTTGATGATGCCCTACTCCGACAACATGCGCCTGATTGTTAACTGGTTTCGCCAGCTGTGGGCTGAGTCACTGGGTAAAGTTGACCCCAATGGCAAGTGTGTCGGCTTCACGCCGATGGAAGCGCACGGTGTCACTGACCAACACTCGGTACTGCAACTGCTGCTTGATGGCCCGGATGATAAACTGGTTACCTTTCTCACCGACCCATCACAACGCTATGAAGGCCAGCGAGTGCCGATGCGTTTTCAGGATATTCCAGCCATTGCGCCACTGGCGGGGCATACCATTGGTGAGTTGTTTATGTCTGAGATGAAAGCAACACGCACCTCTCACGCCAATCGACAACGCCCAAATCGTACCATTGCACTGCTTGACCGTGATGCTTATGCATTAGGTGAGCTGATCATATTGTTGGAGATGGAGACCGTAGTGGTCGGTGAGCTGCTCGGTATTGATCCTTTCGATCAACCCGCAGTTGAAGAGAGCAAAGTGCTTACCCGCCAATATTTAGCAGAGTTACAGGCGATGGATCTGACGGTATAGATCTCCGATATAAGCCTCTGAGCCATAATTAAACTCAGAGGCATTTTTAACCCATTTCATCACTGATTACTTTCATGCTGTCACCTGACAATATCACCAACGAATTCCCCATTGAAGAGCATCTCGACTACCTCAATCATGCGGCGGTTGCCCCTTGGCCACGGCGTAGTGCGGAGGCTATCGGCCGCTTTACTGAGCAAAACCTGACACGGGGTGCAACTGACTATCTTGAATGGCTTAAAGTGGAAAAGCGGCTGCGAGATCAACTTAAAATATTGATCAATGCCGAAAGCCATGATGAAATTGCGCTGCTCAAAAACACCTCTGAAGCGCTCTCTGTAATCGCTTATGGCCTAACGTGGCAGCAGGGGGACAATATTGTCAGCAGCGATCAAGAGTTTCCATCCAATCGAATCGTTTGGCAGTCACTGAAAAAAAGTCAGGGTGTTGAGTTACGCAAAGCCAGCCTTGAGCAGAGCGACTCACCTGAGCAGGCGTTGTTTGAGCAGTGCGACAGTAAAACCCGGCTTTTGACCATCAGCTCGGTGCAATATGCCTCGGGTATAAGACTCAACCTTAAAAAAATAGGCGAATTTTGCCGTGCCCGTGGGATTCTTTTCTGTGTTGATGCTATCCAAAGCCTAGGTGCCCACCCATTTGATGTGCAAGGGGTTAGTGCCGATTTTGTAATGGCTGATGGACACAAGTGGATGCTTGGACCCGAAGGACTTGCGCTCTTCTACTGTCGTAGAGAACACATTAACACCCTGAAGCTAAACCAGTATGGCTGGCATATGGTCGAAGCCGTGGGTGAGTATGACCAGGAGAGCTGGCAGCCTGCCAAATCAGCACGGCGCTTTGAGTGTGGCAGCCCGAACATGTTGGCGATACATGCGCTGGATGCCAGCCTCTCTCTACTCCTTGAGCTGGGTATGGATAAGGTGGAAAAGTTAATTGCTGAGCGGGTCAATCAGATAATTGAGCTTATCAAACAACGTCCACAGCTTACTTTAATCACACCATCAGAGCCTCAACGCCGCTCAGGAATCGTGACTTTTTGTCATCAAAAAATTGACTCAGAGCACCTCTATCAATCCTTGATGAATGTCGGAGTAATCTGTGCTGCACGGGGTGGTGGCATCCGCTTTTCACCGCATTTTTACACTTCAAAACAGAGCATAAACCGCGCCTTTCAGCGTCTTGATCAATGTATACAGCTAGGGAAATTCTGACGACTACTTCATGTACCCATCTTCTGGAAAGCCCGAGGGGTATTGATTACAGACATCTACAAACTCATTGATATCCCGCAGGAATATATCAACCAATTGTGGATCAAAGTGCTGGCCTCGCTCTTCCGTTACTAATTTAATGATATTCTCTAGATCCCACGCCTTTTTATAAACACGGGGAGAGTAAAGTGCATCAAACACATCGGCCAAAGCGATAATACGACCAAAAACATGAATCTCCTCCCCTTTAAGCCCTTGGGGGTAGCCTGTTCCATTCCATTTTTCATGATGCTGTAGAGCAATGATGCTAGCGGCCTGCAGAATATCGCGCTCAGAGTGACTGAGCATGGTGTAACCAATACGAGAGTGGGTCTTCATAATCTCGTATTCCGCATCATTCAGTTTACCTGGCTTCAAGAGAATATTGTCTGGAATGCCGATTTTACCAATATCATGCAGGGGTGCGGCTAATGTTACCAACTCAATTTCTCGTGGTGTTAGCCCCATTTTTTCTGCAATCAACTGGCTATAGAGGGTCACTCGTTTGGTGTGATTGCTGGTCTCTTTTGAGCGTTGCTCTTCAATCACACCCATGGTGTAGACCGTGTCACGCAGGGTACTCTCGATCTCGCTGTTCAGTTGTTCCAGCTCGTGGTTCTTTCTTTTGAGCATATCTTGATGGGCAATAATATCGTTATTAAAGAGATTGATTTCGTTTGCAACATCCACAAACTCACGGGTTTCAAATTCATCCGCATGCACGGGTTGATGGTTATGAAATGCGGTGTCAGCATTTTTAATTAAATCTTCCAGCGGGCGTTGTACATGCTTATGTACGGTTCGAATGGTGTTAATCAATATCAGACTCAAAAAGATAATAATGGTTGCAAAAATACCGACCAACACCATAAAACCCCAGCGTTGGTACTCCGAGACATCCATCACAATATCTACAGCACCCAACACCGTGCCCTCCTCCACCTGGTGACAACCTAGGCAGTTCAAGCGCCCGTCACTGCTTGCAATATAGGGGATAATGGCGCGAATAGTTGGGGAGAGCGTGAACTCATCAATGATGAAAAGTGGCTGTTTAGATGCAAATACCTGTGCGGTAATCTCATCCACCGGTTTTTCATACACCAACCCCTCTCCGAACTGAGCCATTACAGAGGCTCCCCGAACAATCTCTAAACTTTTAATATTATCCAGTTGCCGAATTTCATCCAGGTAGTAACCGCGCTTATCCATAATCCCCCCCTTCATATGGGCGGTTAAACCGGCGCGCACTAATTTTGCGTGCGCCAATGCTTGATTTTCGATGGATTGTTTGGAGAGTTCACGAAAATTAGCCCCGGAGATAACGACCGTAAACAGAGCCAGTATCAACAAGAAAGTAATTAAGCTTTTAGCAATAAGTGTTTGAATGCTCGGCTTTATCATATTGTAATATAACGATCCTGCAGTGAGCACAACTGGCTCGGTAAGAGCAACCATCCTGGTTAACTGTAATTATTGATATAATCTAATCAGATGAGATACATCTTATAATGGAAGGAAGCATAATGCAGCATGTTGATACAATTATTGATGCGGGGTGGATTATCCCGATTGAACCTGCCAACACGGTACTTGAAAAACACTCACTGGTTATCAACAATGGTCACATTATTGACATTCTACCTAGCCAAAATGTTGCAAATAAATATAGCTCGCAACAACATGAGCAGCTCACCGAGCACGCGCTTATACCGGGATTTATCAACACACATACCCATGGGGCGATGAGCCTGCTGCGCGGTCTGGCGGATGATCTGCCCTTGATGAGCTGGCTGCAAGATCATATCTGGCCCGCTGAAGCTAAGTTTGTTGATCAGGCGTTTGTCTACACAGGTACCCAGCTGGCTATGGCTGAAATGTTGCGTTGTGGAACCACCTGCTTTAACGATATGTACTTCTTCCCCGATCAGGCTGCCCGAGCCGCTAATGCGGCGGGTATGCGCGCAACCATTGGCATGATTCTAATCGATTTTCCAACCGCCTGGGCACAAAACAGCAGTGAGTACCTTGAAAAAGGGCTGGCGCTGCATGATGAATATCGAAATCACCCGCTAATCAACACCGCACTGGCACCACACGCACCGTATACCGTCTCTGATGAGCCACTGCAACGTGCGCTAACCTATGCAGAGGAGCTTAATATCCCCATTCATATGCACCTGCATGAAACAGCCGATGAAATCAGCACAGAGATAGAAAAAACAGCCCAGCGCCCACTGGCTCGGCTGCATAAACTGGGTCTGCTCTCCCCGCGCCTGCTAGCGGTTCATATGACCCAGCTAGATGATGATGAGATCGAATTAATCGCTAAAACAGGGGTGAGTGTTGTCCACTGCCCCGAATCCAACCTTAAGTTGGCCAGTGGCTTTTCACCCATTGGAAAATTGTTAGATGCCGGCATCAACCTGGCACTCGGTACCGATGGTGCTGCCAGTAACAATGACCTGGATATGCTCAGTGAGATGCGTACTGCGGCGCAGCTAGCGAAAAGCGTTTCAGGTGATGCATCCACTCTTCCAGCATATAAAGCGCTGGAGATAGCCACACTGGGCGGTGCTCGCGCATTAGGCATTGATGATAAAGTGGGCACACTCACCATCGGCAAAGCGGCAGACGTCACCGCGATTGATCTCGGTCAACTTGAGAGCCAGCCGGTCTACCACCCCATCTCACAAATTGTCTATACTGCAAGCCGCCATCAGGTGACCGATGTTTGGGTCGCTGGCAAGCAGCTGCTCAAAGCGCGTCAACTCACCACTCTGAACAGCCATGAGCTAATTAACCAAGCACAGCAGTGGCGAGACCGGATTAAGCCCGCTTGCTGACCTACCTATAACCCTCTCTCAGCGGATCAAAAAGCAGCCAGTTGTAAGGTGCAATATGGTAGTCTAATGTGCCGTTGAAATGAGCTTACCTAGCAGGAAGAAGCCACATGAGCGAAACCGTAGAAAATATTGATCCATCTGAAATTGCCAAGTTTGAAGCCCTCGCCTCGCGCTGGTGGGATGAAAACAGCGAATTTAAACCGCTACATGACATCAACCCGCTGCGCCTCAACTATGTGGAGCAGCACTGCGGCGGTCTCGCGGGGAAAAAGGTACTTGATGTGGGCTGTGGTGGCGGCTTGCTCTCTGAAGGTATGGCTAGTCGAGGTGCTGAAGTGACCGGGATTGATATGGGGGAAGCGCCCCTCACGGTGGCTCGATTGCACCTTTATGAGTCGGGCCAAAAAGTGGATTACCAGCAGAGCACTGCAGAGGCTTTTTCGGTCAATCATGCGCATCAATACGATGTAATCACCTGCCTGGAAATGCTCGAGCATGTGCCCGACCCCTCCTCCGTTATTGCTGCCTGCGCTAAAATGCTCAAACCGGGCGGCGATCTCTTTCTCTCAACCATCAATCGCAATGCAAAAGCCTTTACCCTAGCGATTATCGGTGCCGAATACCTGTTGAAAATGCTGCCTAAAGGGACCCATGAGTACCAAAAATTCATCAAACCATCTGAGCTAAGCCAGTGGTGCCGTCAAGTGGGTCTCACACCGATCGATATGACCGGCATGAGCTATAACCCTTTAAGCAAAGAGTACACACTCAGTAGTGATGTTAATGTGAACTATTTAATGCACTGCAAACGTAATGAACTCTAAACCAACGCCCTATAGCGTGCTGTTTGATCTTGATGGCACACTGCTCGATACAGCACCCGATCTGGCATTTGCCCTCAATAGCGTGCTGGCACATCAGGGTAAAACTGAACTCCCCTTTGCAGCCATTCGCCCGGTCGTCTCACACGGCGGCAATGCACTGATCACGTTGGGCTTTAATATCACACCTGCGGATCCCGATTTTTCACCGCTGCGGCAGCAGTTTCTGGATATTTATAAAAACAACCTCACGACCCATAGCACCCTGTTTCCTGGTATGGAGCAGCTGCTCGCCCACTTGGAGTCACAAAATATTCCCTGGGGTGTGGTTACCAACAAACCCGCCTGGCTCACTGATCCATTGATGGATGAACTTGGCATGAGCCAACGAGCGGCCTGCATTGTCAGTGGCGACACGGCTGAGCAGGCCAAACCGCACCCGGCACCCCTGCTCTATGCCTGTAAAAAAACGGGGCATAACCCAACAGAGTGTATCTATATAGGGGATCACCAGCGAGACATAGAAGCAGGTAGACGCGCCGGAATGAAAACACTCACCGCGCTCTTCGGCTATATCGACACAACCGAGAGCCCGGAAACATGGGGCGCAGATGGGATGATTGAGACACCACTGGATGTGCTCGATTATCTTGAGCGGTGGAAGGGTTAAGGAGTCGTTATGACCCGACTTCTCAGTCGCTTCAACCACCACTTGGTCGCAACATTTGAACCCACCACAAAAAATGAAGCCGCAATCAACCGGTAAATTTCAAATCGCCCAACCTTAACCCGAATATCAGGGTTAAGGTAATCACTATTTAAAGCCGTAAGCCGCAGTGTTTTTAACCCAATCAATACCGGCCACAGTGTCGCCAGGCGCAGCAGTACGCAGCGCCGGGGTGTATTGATAATATATTTCTCAGCCGCGGTGTAATGGCTCAACGCTTGGGATATCCATTGATGATGCAGTGGTCGCATTGCAGCAGAGTGAGTGGGGTCGAGCAGCCCTTTAACAGACAGGTTAAGGTCTGCTAATTGATCTTCCGGAAGATAGCAGCGCCCCATCTGCAAATCTTCGGCAATATCTCGCAAAATATTGGTCAGTTGCAGCGCCTTACCAAATTGCAC
>JALSJH010000063.1 GCA_026989455.1 Chromatiales bacterium
TGCGCCTGCAATATCACCCCATAAATAACCGGCAATACCAACAGACAGAGCAGTGTGACGGTGATCATGCCTCCCACCATAGGTGCGGCAATACGCTGCATCACCTCAGAGCCGGTACCACTGCCCCACATAATCGGTAGTAGTCCGGCAATAATCGCGGTCGCGGTCATTGCAATCGGGCGAACACGCTCCGAGGTGCCGTGATGGACTGCGGCCATAATTTCAGCCCCGGTTAAACCCCCACCGCTCGCCTTGCGCCGCCGGGCAATCTCTTGGTCAATAAAGGTGAGCACTAACACGCCAATCTCTGCCGCAACCCCCGCCAGGGCGATAAAGCCAACCACTACTGCCACCGAGAGATTGAAACCCAACAGATAGACCAACCAGAACCCACCGATCAGACCAAAGGGGATCGAGAGCATCACCACCAGTGGTGCGGTAATATTGCGGAAATTGAAGTAGAGCAGCAGGAAGATCAGCAACAGAGTCGCCGGTACCACAATGCGCAATCTTTCAGCCGCTCGCTCCATATACTCAAACTGACCTGACCAGACCAGGTCATAACCGGCTGGAATCTTGACCTGATCCGCCACTACTTTTTTCGCTTTTTCCACATAGCCGCCAATATCGGAGGTTTTGATATCTACATAGACCCAGGCATTGGGGCGGGAGTTTTCACTCTTGATGCTTGGCGGTCCACGACGTAGTTGCAGATCGGCTACCAGTGATAGTGGAATTTGCGCCCCGGTCGGGGTAGGAATCAACACCCGTTTGAGGCTCTCCAGATTGTCACGCAACTCTCGGGGGTAGCGGATGTTAACCGGGTAGCGCTCCAACCCCTCCACCGTATGGGTGACATTCATACCACCGATGGCACTCTGTATCACATCCTGCACATCACCCGTGGTCAGCCCATAACGCGAGGCCTCTTTTCGGTCAATATCAAAATCGAGGTAATAGCCACCCGCCGCCTTGTCAGCAAAGGCGGACAAGGTATCCGGCAGCTGCTTTAACGCCTGTTCGATCTCATTGCCGACCTGCTCCAGCACATTCAAATCAGGGCCACTGACTTTAATACCAATGGGGGTTTTTATACCGGTAGAGAGCATATCGATACGGGTTTTGATCGGCATGGTCCAGGCGTTAGAGAGGCCGGGGAATTTAATCGCCGCATCCATCTCATCCATCAGCTCTTTTACTGTTTTACTGGGGTCAGGCCACTCATCTTTTGGTTTAAGTCGAATGGTTGTCTCCAGCATCGCCAGTGGCGCGGGGTCGGTCGCCGTTTCGGCCCGCCCCACTTTGCCGAACACATGATGCACTTCAGGGAAGGATTTGATGATCTTATCCGTCTGTTGCAACAGCTCTTTCGCCTTGGTGATGGAGATGCCCGGGTACGTGGTCGGCATATAGAGGATATCCCCCTCGTTCAACGGTGGCATAAACTCACTACCCAACTTACTGAGCGGATAGAAGCTCACGGCCAGCAGAGCCAGCGCTAGAAACATCGTCAGCCAGCGCCAGCGAATGGCCAGATTCAAGGTGGGAACATGAATAAAATGCAGGAAACGGTTCATTGGGTTTTTTGATTCGGCAGGAATTTTTCCACGAATAAAATACCCCATCAGCACTGGTACCAGGGTAATTGCCAAAATAGCCGCCGCCGCCATGGCATAGGTTTTAGTAAATGCCAACGGCGCAAACAGTCGCCCCTCTTGTGCTTGCAGGGTAAACACCGGCAGAAAGGAGACGGTGATAATCAGCAGCGAGAAAAACAGTGCCGGGCCCACTTCTCGTGAGGCTTCCGTCACCGCCTGCCAGCGCTCTGACGACTGCAACTCCCGCCCTTTCTCCTTCACCATCCGCTCTAAGTGTTTGTGGCAGTTTTCGATCATCACAATCGCCCCATCCACCATCGCTCCAATCGCAATTGCAATCCCTCCAAGAGACATAATATTGGCGTTAATGCCTTGCCATTTCATGAAAACAAAGGCGAGCAGAATACCAATCGGCAGCGAGACAATCGCCACCAGCGCCGAGCGGGCGTGCATCAAGAAGATGATGCAGATAAGGCTGACCACAAAGATCTCTTCGATCAGCTTCTTTTTCAGGTTATCCACAGCTCGGGTAATGAGATCACCTCGATCATAGACCGGCACAATCTCCACCCCTTCTGGCAAACCGGGTTTAAGCTCTTCCAGCTTGGCACGCACCCGCTCGATCACTGCCATGGCATTTTCACCGTAGCGCATGATCACCACACCACCGACCACCTCACCTTCGCCATTCAACTCTGCCACGCCACGGCGCAGCTCTGGCCCCAAGTGAACATGGGCGACATCCTGCAGACGAATGGGCGTACCATTCTCATCCACCCCCACAGGAATCACATTGAGATCATCAATCGACTGGATATAACCCAGCCCGCGCACCATATATTCGGTCTCCGCCATTTCGATTAACTTGCCACCCACATCGTTATTGGAGCGCTGAATGGCGTGTTTTATTTTTGAGAGCGGGATGTTGTAGGCCAGCAGTGCGTTGGGATCGACCTCAACTTGGTACTGTTTTACATAGCCACCCACCGAGGCCACCTCAGATATTCCCTCAACGGTCTGCAACGGATAACGCAGGTACCAATCCTGAATCGAACGCAACTCAGCGAGGTCGGTATTACCGCTTCTATCTACCAGCGCATACTCGTAAATCCAGCCCACACCGGTTGCGTCTGGCCCCAGTGATGGGGTTAAACCATCCGGTAGACGACCACTGACATAATTGAGGTACTCCAGTACCCGTGAACGCGCCCAGTACATATCGGTGCCGTCATCGAAGATGATGTAGACAAACGAGAAACCAAAAAAAGAGTAACCCCGTACCACTTTGGCATTCGGCACCGCGAGCATGGCGGTGGTGAGTGGGTAGGTGACTTGGTCCTCAACTACCTGTGGCGCTTGGCCAGGGTATTCGGTGAAAACAATCACCTGTACATCGGAGAGATCAGGGATCGCATCCAGCGGCGTATTTTTCATTGACCACAAACCCGCCGTGATAATGATAATCGTGGCGATAATGATCAGGAAACGGTTACGCAGGGAGGCATCGATGATGCTAGTGACCATTAGTTAGACTCCCCCATGCTCATATCATCCATCCCCATATCATCCAT
>JALSJH010000064.1 GCA_026989455.1 Chromatiales bacterium
CCATATCATCCATCTCCATGTCACTCATATCCACCGCTGCCCCACCCTCTATTGCCGCCATCATCTTGGCCGTGGCTTCACGCAGTTTGGATTCGGAGTCGATCAGGAACTGACTGGAGGTGACCACCTCTTCACCCGGCTCAACACCCGACAATATCTGGGTAAACCCTTCAGCGCTCACCCCCAGAGTCACTTCACGAGGTTCAAACTTACCCGGCTCACGCACTATAAACAGCTGTTCACGGCTACCCGAGCGAATAATCGCCTCGGTGGGCACTACAACGGCATCAGGCTGCGGATCAACATAGAGTGCGACATTAGCAAACATGCCCGGCTTAAGTGATTGATCCGCATTATCAAACTCAAGGCGCACCTGCACGGTACGGCTCTTGCGGTTTAGCGTGGGGTGAATAAAGGTGATTTTTCCGTTATAGGTACGACCCGGTTCTGCGCGCACACGCATTTCGGCGCGGTCACCCAACGCCAACCAACTCAGCTCATCCTCAAAAATATCAACATTAACCCAGATTCGACTCAAGTCAGCAATCAGGTAAAGCTCATCTTTAGGGGTCACATATTGCCCCTCACGCACTCCGATGTGCATCACCCGCCCCTCAAAAGGGGAGTGAATATGGAGCTGCTTCTTGATTTTTCGGCTCTGCTCCAGCTCAACAATTTGGTGCTCAGGCACATCAAATAGCTGCAAACGATCACGGGCACTACTAAGAATGGTCTTGGCACTCTTTTTCATCTGTTCAGCACCACTCTCTCGCAGCGCTTCCCAGTTATTCATCGCCACCAGATACTCTTGCTGCGCGGCAACCAAATCGGGGGAGTAGATACCGAGTAGAATCGTATCTTTGCCCACCTTTTTGCCGGTTTCATCCACCATTAACTGTTCAACCCAGCCCGAGGTCTTGGGGTGCAGACGCGAGAGACGCTCCTCGTTGAAATCGACACGCCCCAAACCATTCAGCACCCGTGACAGCTCGCGCTTTTCAGCCAATACCGTCCGCACGCCGATATTTTGTACCGTAACGGGGTCTATGCTCACCGTACCCGCTGGCTCATCTGCGCCGCCATCATTGGCATAAACAGCGATGTAATCCATACCCATATCATCCTGCATAAAGACCGGTGAGGTGATCGCAGGATTCATTGGATTGCGATAGAAAAGTACCTCCTTCTCTTTCGGCTTATCTTCATCCGCGTAGACCGCGATATAGTCCATACCCATCTCATCCTGCGTAAAAACCGGCGAAGTAATTGCCGGATTCATCGGGTTGCGATAGAACAGCACCTTGCGCTCTGAGGATGAACCGTCTGTCGTCACACCACCCCCTGCCACAGGTGAACCGGATGTGAGATAACCTGCACCAAAACCGATACCCAACGCGGTAATCACGGCTACGCTAATAAGCGCCTTACTCATAAACATTCTCCTCACCAACCGCAGCCACTAAGCGCGCTTTGGCCTGATTCGCGGCACTTAATGCCTTCCAATATTGGGTTTCATAGTTGTAAAGTGTGGTTTGACTACGCACCAGATCAAGAAAATCGACCTTACCTACCTGATAGCCCGCCAACATCGCATCAACCGTTTGACGCGCCTGGGGAATGATCTCCCGCTGAAAAAGCACGGTGCGTTCGCGGGAGTAGTGGTAATCAGTCATCGCCTGCTCTACTTGCGAGATCACCTGGTTGCGTTGGTCATGGAGCTGATACTGCTGCTGCAAGCGCTCGGCATTGCGCTGATCAACACTCCGATCCTGCTTACTGCCGGTGTATAGGGGAAGGTTCATACTGAACATGATGGAGCCTAAGTCAGCACGGCGACCACCATCCGGATCGCGACCACTGCGCAGCCCATAGACCGCACCCACCTTAAAGTTGGGCGCATACTCTTTTTTTGCCAGATCGACCCGGCTGCGTGCCGCGCTCAAGCGCTCACTCTGCGCTTTTAGTTTCGGGCGAATCGTTTCAGCCTGTTGCTGCAACGCCTCTGGGCTATTCAATAGTGGCAGCGCCTCCTCAACCGAAAGGGGCAACTGAACCTCCTGTCGTGCCGGGCGGTCCATCAACACATTCAGGCGGTTCACCTCATTTTTCCGCATATTTTCGGCACGAAGTGCACTATCACTCAATGTGGACAACTCCAAGTGTGCCAACAAAATATCCTGCTGCAAGCCTCGGCCAACCGTATAGCGCACCTCGGCAACATTGACAAACTGAGCCAGTAAAATCTGATTCTGCGCAATCACCTCCAGCGCCCGGTCCAGATAGAAGATATTCCACCACACCGTTTTAATATCTCGCACCAGTTGCAACCGTTTTTCTGCCACATCTGCCACTGCCGCGCCCACTTCATGCAGCGCCGCTTCAGAGCGCAATGCCAGTTTTCCGGGGTATGGGAGCGCCTGAGTAATGCCTACCTGGAGTTGCGTCATCCCCTCTTGGGTAAAAGAGAAACTATCCAGTGGCAAGTTAGCCAGATTAATAGACAGCACCGGGTCGGGCAGCGTATTCGACTGTTCGGGTATCTCCGCCAGCGCTTGGGCCCTAGCGCCAATCGCCGCCAAACCGGGGTTGGCGCTCAAAGCCTCGGCTACCGCGTTATCCAGAGAGAGCCCTTCCGCCGCCTGCGCGGTGTGCAACCCCAACATCAGCGCCGCTGCCAGCAGCACCCGCGTGAGCGAATGACAATTTTGAGAACGAAAATACAAATCAGCTACCCCATGGATATTTTGGATTAAGAGTAGTGAATATCGACTGTCACTGGGGTGACGGTAGCATTACAATTTTGTAATGTTGCTGTCATACTCATGACAGATGCCGTGGACTACCCTATTAGAATGAAAATATTGATTGTTGAAGATGAGATTAAAACTGGTGAATACCTCAAGCAGGGGCTAGGTGAAGCTGGCTTTATCGTCGATTTGGCGCATAACGGACTGGATGGGCACCACCTGGCCATGACCGGTGACTATGACCTCATGATACTGGATATTATGCTGCCCGATGTTGACGGTTGGCGCATCCTGAAATCACTGCGCGAAGCGGGCAAAGACGTTCCGGTGCTCTTTCTCACCGCCCGGGATAGCGTCGATGACAGAGTAAAAGGGCTGGAGCTAGGTGCCGACGACTACTTGGTCAAACCCTTTGCCTTCGCCGAACTACTGGCCCGAGTACGCACCCTACTACGCCGCAGCAGCGTACCCGCCACCGAAATGAGCCTGAGAGTCGCCGACCTGGAGCTAGATTTAGCCCGTCACCGCGCCAGTCGCAACGGCAAACGCATCCACCTGACGGCAAAGGAGTTTTCCCTGCTAGAGCTGCTGGTGCGCCGCCAAGGTGAAGTGCTGCCCCGCTCACTCATCGCCTCTCAGGTTTGGGATATGAACTTTGACAGTGACACCAATGTGATCGATGTGGCGATCCGCCGCCTGCGTGGAAAAATAGATGACGACTTTGAGCTGAAGCTGATTCAGACCGTGCGCGGCATGGGTTACATGATCGACACACCGGATAGCAGCGGTTAAGGAAGCTCTGAATAAATGAAACGCCCGATCTCCCTAACATACCGTTTAACCCTCTTCTTCAGCATCGCCGCCACCGTGGTTTTTCTGGCCTTTGGCTGGCTCATCGAACGCTCAATCAATGAACACTTTGCCCAAGAAGATATCAAAGAGCTCAAAGTAATCGCCCAAGCGGTAGAGCGCGCACTCACCACACGGCACACCAATTTCAACCAACCGAACAGTATCCAACAGCGCCTGGATGACATTCTCATCGGCCACCACGGGCCACTGCTCTACATCAAAACCCCCGCAGGAGAGATACTCTATCGCAGCCCTGGCCCGGATCTCTCATCCATAACAGCGAGTCAAAACGACATTCAGCGATGGCGTGATGACCACCACAGCTACCGCATACTCACCCAGCGGTTCCCCGCTACAAATGGCGGTAATTATCACGTCATCATCGCCGTCGCCATCGACTTCCACCTGCACTTCATCCAAGAGTTTCGTCACACTCTATGGCTGATGGTGATACTGGGCATCATCATCATGAGTGCATTGAGCTGGATAGCGGTGCAACAAGGCCACCGTCCACTGCGCAACATTGTGCAACAGATAAGCCAAACCCGCGCCAGCCAACTCAACACCCGCCTCAACCCCGACATTGTTCCCGCCGAACTCACCGAACTTGCCCACACATTTAATGAACTGCTCCAACGCATGGAAGAGGCCTTCAACCGTCTCTCAAACTTCTCCGCCGACATCGCCCACGAACTGCGCACCCCGGTGACCAACTTAATGACCCAGACCCAGGTCGCCCTCTCACAAGCACGCAATATCGAGGAGTACCAAGAGATACTCTACTCCAACATAGAGGAGTATGAGCGCATGGCGCAGATGATCGGCGACATGCTCTTCTTAGCCAAGGCAGACAACAACCTAAGCCCCCTTAATACCGAAAAAATTGATTTAAGAGCCGAACTGCTCAACCTGTTCGACTACTACGAAGCCTGGGCAGAAGAGTGTCGCATCTCACTACGGCTAGAAGGAGACAGCCACATTCAGGGTGACCGGCTGATGTTACGGCGGGCATTCAGCAATCTATTATCCAACGCCATCCGCCACACCCCGACAGAGCAAGCCGTCGCCGTGCAACTGGAGCACAGTGAAAATGAAACCATCATCCAAGTAAAAAACCCCGGCACCGCTATTCCTGATGAACACCTCACCAAACTCTTCGACCGCTTCTACCGCATCGACCCCTCGCGCCAACGCAATGGAGAAGGCGCAGGCCTAGGGCTGGCGATTGTGAAATCCATTATCGAAGCACACGGCGGCACCATCCAAGCCCACTCAAACCAACAGCAAACCACGTTCAGAATCACACTGCCCAATACATCCACCGCAAGAAACCACTAATTCAGTTGGCATCTGTAGTGGTATTATTGGGTAAGCAGATGAATTAAAACATGACCAGCGTCAACGCCAGCAAGCTAACCCCTAAGTCATTCACTGCAAAGTACTTTCACAAAAAATGCTGGCTGAAATCGTCACCAACTTAATCAGACATCACTAAAGAGTCATCATGGTATCTAGAGCAACCTCAGAATTTGGTATTGATGGTAAGCACCCCTTTGATCTAGAGGGGTGGCTTACGCACGTTCATAACGGTCGCAATGAGTCGGAGATGAGATCCATTCGCCGCGCTTATGAGGTGGCTGATCATGCTCATAGTGGGCAGACGCGTGCCTCTGGTATCCCCTACATTTTACATTGTGTTGCGGTGGCCGATATTTTGGCTGATTTACGCATGGACAGTAACACCATCATTGCCGCACTGCTGCATGACACCATCGAAGACACTGCGGTAACACTTGACGATCTGCACCAGCAATTTGGTGAGGATGTCGCCACACTGGTCGCCTCGGTCACCAAAATGCGCCGCCTGCCAGGTTGGCGCAATGATGAACCACTACCCGACAAGCAGCACCTCTACGCCGAAAATCTCCGAAAAATGGTATTGGCAATGGCCGAAGATGTGCGGGTTGTGCTGATCAAGCTGGCGGATCGTACTCACAACATGCGCACCTTGGGTGCGCTCTCAAAAGAGCGCCGCCAACGTATCGCCCGTGAAACACTCGAGATTGTAGCGCCCTTGGCCAATCGTCTGGGCATTTGGCAAGTCAAGTGGGAGCTGGAAGATCTTGCTTTAAAATACCTTGATCCTGAGAGTTATCATTACATCGCCTCCAAGCTGGATGAGCGACGTATTGAGCGGCTGGAGTATATCGATACTTTTGTGAATACTCTGAAGGAGCATTTGGCGCAAGCGGGCATCAAAGCGATGGTAAAAGGCCGCCCTAAACACCTCTATAGCATCTGGCGAAAGATGACACGCAAGCAGCTGGAGTTCGAAAATATTTTTGATGTGCGCGCCGTGCGTGTAGTGGTGGAAGAGATTTCACAATGTTATAGCGCGCTGGGCATTGTGCATAGCCTTTGGTCTTATGTGCCGGGTGAATTTGATGACTATATCGCCACACCCAAGGGGAATAACTACCGCTCGCTGCACACCGCAGTGATGGGTTCTGAGGGTAAAACGGTTGAGGTGCAAATTCGCACCCAGGATATGGATCACCATGCTGAATATGGCGTGGCCGCGCATTGGCGCTATAAAGAGGGGGGCAGGTTTGAGGAGGGGTTTAACGAAAAGGTCGCCTGGTTAAGGCAGGTACTGGAGTGGAAAGAGGAGGCTATCGATGCCAGTGATTTTATCGACCAGTTCAAATCAGATGTGCTCAGTGACCGGGTTTATGTATTGACCCCCAAGGGGAAAATATTGGACCTTCCTCAAGGGGCTACCCCCATTGATTTTGCCTATGCGATTCATACGGATGTGGGGCACGGCTGCCGAGGTGCCGAGGTAAACGGGCGTATCACGAGCCTGAGCCATCAGCTGAAAAATGGTGAGCAGGTCAAAATCCTCAATGTTAAAAATGGCTCACCTACCCGAGACTGGCTAAACCCTCACCTCGGTTACATCAAAACATCACGCGCACGTTCACGCATTTTACAGTGGTTCAAACACCAGGATTTTGACAAGAATGTGCTCGAGGGGCGAAAGCTGCTGGAGCGGGAGCTAGGCCGACTGAATGTAGGGGGTACCAATTTAGAGAAGCTGGCTAGGCGGATGAAGTTTGAACAGCTGGATAGTTTTATGGCTGCGATTGCCCGTGGCGATATCAAAATGGGCACCGTGATGAATGTGCTACAGGAGTCACTGCACGAGCATAGCGACTCCTTAAGAGATAACTTCAAACAGAAAAGCACGCCGCGCAAAAGCAGCTCCGGTGATGTTTTGATCCATGGTGTTGGCGACCTGCTCACCCACATGGCCAACTGCTGCAAACCCGTACCCGGCGACCCCATTGTCGGCTATATCACCCAGGGGCGGGGTGTCACCATCCATCGCCGTAGCTGTAGTAATGCCATGCAACTGCGCAGTGAAAACAACGTGCGATTAATTGAAGTTGGTTGGGAGGGTGAGGCGAACAGCACTTATCCCGTGGACATCAAGGTGATCGCATTTGATCGCACCGGACTGCTGCGTGACGTGCTCTCGGTACTCACCCATGATAGCGTCAATATTCTCGCCTCAAAAACACATACCAATCCAAACAACCTACAAGTCGATATGATGTTAACTATCGAAATCAGTAGCTTAGATCAGTTGAGCCGGGTACTCACTAAAATCAGCCAACTCCCCAATGTTCAGGAGGCGATACGCAACAAGGGGAGGTAGCCGCAAACCCATGAAATCACCCGGCTAACAATTGGCCTAAAACAGGTAGCGACCACCACTACCGATAGCCATAGTGATAAGCCCCAATATCAGATTGATCAACACCCCAATGCGAATCCAGTTGAGGTGTTTAGCCGCTTTTTTGTAATCCTCATCCATCAAGGCAAGGCGCAACTGGATGTAGGGAACAAAAAAGACCGCTAGAAAAACCAGAATCATCAAAATCCCCAGCAGTGTCATGATGTGCACATGCAGGCCAATTGATAACATATCCGGAAACAGATTAAAGACCATCCAGAAGCCGGTTACGGGAAGCATGATGATCGCCACCCAGACCCAAGTAAAAAACTTAGCCAATGTTTTCCCCCACAAAGGGAGGCGTTGTGAGGGCTCCAAGGTCGCACTGGCCGCAGGGCGCAGAGCCACATAGGCGAAAAACATGCCACCAACCCAGAGGGTCGCGGCAAGAATATGCATGATTTTGGCAAATGCGATCATTTAAGGAACCTCTGATTAAGTCTGGATGAATTTAGGCTGAGAGGAAATTGTTCTCATTTGTTCCGAATTGCGCAGCAATAGTCGCTCTATTGGTGTGGTTTTCGGGATAAATGAGGGCGGTTTCAGCCAGTATAAAGTATTCATGACTTAATCAGAGGTTCCTTAAGTGATTCTCTTCAAAAATTGAGTTGCTGATTATGTTACGGATTAAGCGGTTCCAGAACGACCTCCGTGCCTGCCGCATTTAGCCTAAGCCAGCCCATAATGCGCGAAAGCAGCACCCCTTCAGCAGCCCAAAAGTTATTATTGGCGCTGCTCACTCGCTCTTGTCGATAATTCAAGCTTTGCGCCTGCATCGCGACCGCTTTGCGCTCACGAGCATGTTGCTGCACGTCATCTGACTCCTGGGTACCCAGTATATCAAGTATCGGCAGCGCTGTTTTTAGTTGTAACAGGTTTTCAGGTAAATAGACTTTGGGTAATTTCTCGTGAATACGGAAACGTATTGCAATAAAAGCCTTGATATAAACAGCGTGCCTTGGCTCCAACTCACCCGATAAGAAATAGCTAATCGCTGTCGCGCCTAGACCATGACCAATCAAGACAATATTGTAGACTCCAATACCGGTAAAATACTCCACAGCAGCCACAATACGAGCCTGTGCCTGATCAATAATTTTCTGCTGATTTTTAGCCGTCAACGCCACTTCATTACTCAGCAGTGGCAACTGGAGTGACAAGGTGGGCCAGCCACTTTTAGGCAAGCCATAGCGCAGTGGTGAAATCACCTCAGGCCAGTCTGGGTGAGCACCCATATCATGCAATAGAATAACTCCACCCCGCTTTTCCACCTCAGGACGCTCAACTTTTAAGCTCAAAAAGCGCCCACTATTATCGTTTAACCAGAGCGCCTCATGGCCACCAATACGCTCGACTAACTCCGCAGCCAATAACCGTTCACGCGCTTGATCTACCGCTTCAACTACGGTGATTGGCAAGAGGAAAAAAATAAACAGCAGTGGGCGTAGCAACATATCGATACTTCCTGTAGCCGAGGGTTATGTTTTGTGAGGCAGCTCGCAAGCCTGTGATAATATAGACGTTATTATCTGCGTAAACAGACTAACCCGAATAAACAGACTGATCATGCATGATTTATGGATTATTTTAAAAGGCCGATATTCATATCAACCTCCATCTATTTTGATCATATTTATCAGGACAAACGCTATTTTAAACCCTACACCCTCTACAGATAATATTTTGATCTATCGCCTCTGTGTTGGCGTTGCTCTTATCTATCTGTTTTTACTGCCACCGCTGTCGTTCGCCGCTGAACCAGAGGGGAATTTAGCAGAAGAGCTAATAGAAGAAGAGCCGATCCCCTTCGCTTCGCTGCCCTATGCGGCTCGTATGGAGTTGAATGAAGTACTGCTAACAATCTGGGAGTCTGCCAAGCAAGAGGGTAATTTAACGAATGCTCGGCGCACACTACTGGCTTATCTACGAAGCCCTGAGGGCAAACACGAAATAGAAAACGGCTTTCTTGCAAACTCCTATCTATTCCATGTGCTGTTGGCGCGTGTTGGACTATTAGAGCCCATGATGGATCGACTGAGTGATGGTAAAAACAAGGGCTTGCACTGGTTTTCCCATGGTCTGCTACGAATTTACGAAAAAAAATCAGCGCAAGCTTCCAGTAGTTTTGCCAAGGGTATATTTAGTGCATTGCAGTTAGGCGCAGCGGACTATAAACGGCTGACGGATGCCGATATCGATGTGAAGTATTTCCCCAGTATGACCTCTTACAGTAATGCCGCTTTTATTGCGGGGCGTTTTTATAAAATGTCTTATTGGGAGCAGCAGAGGATCCTTAACATAGCCATTGCAGAGAAAGTGACGACCATAGAGATCATCCCCGCCGATCTAGTTGTTCCCAGTAGTGAAAGCTACCAGCTTCAAGCGCTCTACTACAACCTAGGTGCCTACCTGGTGCTCGAAGAGTATAACGACACCTATGCGGTAAAAGAGTTTTTCAATGATCCGGGCGACCTCTACAACATTTTGCGTGAGCGTTTTGGTTATGATGCTCGCGAGATCTTTAAACGTCGATAATCGCCGGACTCCATCAATAAGGAGTAGCCGATTTGAGCAGATGAGGCGCATAAAAAAAGCCCTCATAATGAGGGCTTTTTAACCTTGAAATACAAGGTGTTTTGTATGGTGCCGGCACGAGGAGTCGAACCCCGGACCTACTGATTACAAGTCAGTTGCTCTACCAGCTGAGCTATACCGGCGACGTGGTGCATAATACTCAAAAGCCGTTTTAATTACAATCAATTACACAGATTATTTTCATATTTAAGCAAAGAAAATTGCTCATCCATTATTTCTGATATTTTTTCATTTTGCGATGAGGAGAGCGGCCCTAGATTGACACTGTAAATGTGGTGAGTCTTATAGCGCGGAGCGACTAATACCGTAATGTTTTTGCTTGCAAACCACGCCAACCGATCGAGTGCAGCGGCATGCTGTGTATATAAGCCCAATGAGATACTATTCTTGTTTCTACCCGCCTCTATGACGTAGAGGTCTTTAACTCCCAGATCAACCAACGCTTGCTCTATTTCTCTTGCTTTCCCTAGCGTCTCCTGCGCAGGGACATATACCCAGTAGCTATCAGCCTCCTCGACCTGCTGATGATCACTTTCAAATGGCAACTCTAACGCTGTTAGCTGTTCAATCAACTGATCAAACATCGAGGTTTCAACCAACCCCTTGACCTCATAACAGTATGTTATCTCTTCAGCTGGTGGTGCCACTGGCAAGTCAGGCCGTTCTGAGGCGAGTTCAAGTAAAGGCTCATCCACAACGTAAGCTGCGCTAACATCACTCTTGGCGACCTCAACCACGCCTTGCTGATAAAGGTAGAAAACCAGACCATTCAGCACAATTAATATGGCAATGAAAACCTTCATTCAACCCTCATTTTCAAACAGAAAAAACTACACTTCGCTCATCTGGCGGCTAACACACAACAGACCATTAAGAACCAAGTTCGCATCATACTCAAATTCCTTATCCAACAGAGGAATAAGCGTGGGCGCATCGCCGCCAGTAATAAAAAAACGAGTATCGCAGCCAGTGCTAACCACTATATCGCCACAGACTCGATCAAGCATGGCGACAGCGGCATAGAGCGTACCACCGATAACCGCTCCCTCTGTATCTCTGGCAAGAAGGCTTACTTCAGCCGGCAACTCATCTTTCAAACGAATACCACGAGTACCTTTAACTAGCGCATTACGCATCAAAGATAAACCGGGAGTGATCATACCACCCAAATGCTGGCCATCACCTCCAATCACATCAATCGTGATTGCACTCCCGCAATCAATCACACAAGCCGGCACACCAACACGCCCCTCATCCGTTGCAGCAATCATCGCCAGCCATCGGTCAACACCCAGTCGTTCAGGGTTAACATAACCATTAAGCAGCTTACCCTGTTGTTTGCCTGTCTTGACTACCAAAACCTCACTCTGCCAGCGCTCTTCTACCCAGCCACTAAACGCTTTAACAACACGAGGTGAGGCGACAGAAGAGACAGCGACAACCACCTGCTTTTCAACAGAGCACAACATCGCATCTAACTGTGAACCAAGCTCTTTAGAGACATATTCAGCCTCTCCAATCGATCTAAATTCACTATCATTGCTAACAGCCCATTTAATTCGACTATTACCAATATCTACTAACAACATAAATCACCACTATTTTCAGCAAGGCGCAAACTGACCTCACCACTATGAATTCGACGGATTTCACCACTACTCAACAACAGCAATGCACCACTCTCATCAATCCCTCGGGCAACACCCTTTAAGGTATTGCTGACACCCTGAATAACAACCTCTTTTCCAAACATAACATCAAGCTCATTCCAGCGCGGAATCAGTTGAGTCAGGCCATTTTGTTTATAATTCAACAAGGCCTGATTAATTGATCTCAACAACAGTATGGAGAGTTCATTACGTGATATATCTGAATCACATTTTAACTCAACCAAATCAGTCCATGGCTGCGTAATCGCACTGGAGTCACTAAAGCCTTTCATATCAACATTGATACCGATACCGATTACCACGCAACCGGAGCCACAGGGATCACCCGACATCTCCAAAAGGATACCCGCCACTTTCTTGCCGCCAAAAAGAAGGTCGTTTGGCCACTTGAGGCCTATACCAGAAATACCCATTTCTTCGAGAGTATTGACCACGGCTATACCAATAGCAAGACTCAGGCCGCCAATACCATTATGCGTATCGTCATAACGCCAAAGCAACGAACAATAGATGTTTTTTGCAAAAGGCGAGACCCACTGCCGGCCTCGGCGACCTCGCCCTGCACTCTGAAATTCAGAAAAAACCACCGACCCGCTTGGCTCACCATTATGTGCCTGCTGCCATAAGTAACGATTTGTTGAATCAATTGAGGAGAGAACCTCCACACTGCTGATCAAATGAAACCCTTGCAAGCCCTTAAAAATTCTTTTTTGATCTAACAACTCAACCGGCTCAGCAAGTCTATACCCTTTGCCAGGCAGTGAATAGATATCGACACCATAAACACCCAGCATTTGAATATGCTTCCAGATAGCGGTTCGACTAACGTCAAGCTCACGCGCAAGCTGACTACCCGAATAAAATCGATCGACTGAGAGCTGTTTAAGTATGTAGAGGGCAACATCATGCATGACAAAAACTATCGAAGAGATAAAGCCGTTATTCTATCACTCATCAGGGTGATTAAGGAGCCTCTGATCAAGTCTGGATGAATTTAGGCTGAGAGGAAATTGTTCCCATTTGTTCCGAAATGCGCAGTAATAGTTGTTCTATTGATGCAATTTACGGGATAAATGAGGGCGGTTTCAACCAGCATAAAACATGCGTGACTTGATCTGAGATCTATTAAACGCCAATAACAGGAGAAAGCCATGAGTAATAATCGTGAAAGAGAGCAACACCCACAATATACAGAAAAATAGACAGCGACAAAGCGATAAAAGCCAATTTCAGCCTAAAAGTCCGTGCGGCATGAAGCGTGTAACCAGCAACACCAATATAAAGCAGCATCGCAACCAGTTTGGCTGTTAGCCAACCATCAACAAACGGATATTGCCCAAGCAAAGGAAGCATCGCAATGGCAGAAAGCAACAGCAGAGTCTCAACCATGTGCGGTGGGTATTTAAGCCATGCTAAAGAGAGCTTTTCAGGGTCACACAGTAAAAAATATGAACGAAGGCAAAAGCCGGACAGCGATAAAACAACACAGCCAATGTGTATATATTTAATTATTTCGTAAACAGCCATACGCTGATTATCTCTGATTAATCCCGCAAATAAAACCACTCAGCGTAACTATCACTACTCCTACCACGCAGGCAAAAAAAAGACCCCATCCAGAATCTGGATGGGGTCTTCTTAAAATAAAAGCCTGACAGTGACCTACTTTCACATGGGAGCCCCCACACTATCATCGGCGCTAAGTCGTTTCACTTCT
>JALSJH010000065.1 GCA_026989455.1 Chromatiales bacterium
ATTAACTTCACCTTCACCTCTTCCACATATCGCCCGGTTACAATCGGTGAGTTGTCACCTTTCAATAGTTCTTTTATATCTGCCAGTGCGGTTCCAAACGGTACACCATACAATTTGCCCTGATACTCAATAACCCGGTGATCAAGAAATTGGTTTTCCCTGATAATTGGAGGCCACTCGGGAGGTGAATCTATCTTTAATTTTTGCCTTCTGTGCTGGGTAATAAGGGAGGAAAAGACCGCGTTTTGCGGGTCACACGTATACCCAAATAGCTGCGTGAAGTCGGTTGCTAATGCATTAAACGCATCGTAGTGTTGTGCAGAAAATTGCTCTTTATAGACACCACTCAGCCCCTTGTAATGTGTATCACTCGATGAGGCCAGTAGCCGCTTTGCATACTCTACGGGGGAGCCGGGAATATGAAGTTTCAGCTGAAGAGACCAGATTAACTGATGAAGCAGTCGATCTTCGCCACCTCGACGGGTGCCGATAAACTCTTCAAAAGAGAGTGGAATCACATTGGGAAAAGAGAGCCAGGGAACGTATTGAATAACCCTATCCCGAATCGTACCCAGTAAATAGGGGTCATTAATCAGCCGCGACAGTCGCTGCTCAAACGTCTGCCCACTAAAATAGTTGTAGAAGGCACTGTTGCCTTTTTTATGATAGTAGTTTGCCTCAGAGACAACGACATCCGCAGGATTTCTGTAGATAAACAGTGCGGGAGAGTAGATAAAGGGGTGGTCTCTTAGGCCAAAATCCCCACGATAGACGCTATCAACAAAAAAGCGCTTTGGAACGGTGTGGGCATTGCTACTCTCCACATAGTACCACTCACCCCCTTTGGGTTTTTCCGGTGAGACACCTCGTGCCACGTAACCAAATATCTTAACCAGCTCCATCAGTAAGTGTGTACCCGCCTTGGGTATTCCAATCAGATAAAGAGGGCGTTTTTTATAATATGAACCGGTAACGGGGGCAATGATCGTTCTGTTTTCTTTATCGATAGAGGTGTGTAACGCTGCGTCGAGTTGAGCCGCTTCATCCAGGCAGATAACATCAATATCCGCGTGCTCTTTTTCATCCATTACAATCGAGATAGCATCCCAGTTAGCAAGTTCACTCAACAGGCCAGAATAGACTTCACCCTCACCCTTCACTAAAAGCTTAACCGGCCTGCCAAAGCGTTTTACTTGCGCTCTGATGGCAGCAAGCAGGGAGGCGACTGAATACTCCTCGACAAAAACAATAAAATTATCCACGGATAAGCTACCTGTTTGTAATACAGCGCGTTAAAAAAGAGCGTCAAAAAGCAAATTAAACCGCTGTGTGTAAATATCCGCTAGCGCCTTGTCATTCGACACCGTGAGCCGTTCACGATACTCATTTTGAATATGGGCCAGTCGTGCCTTCCAGCGATTCAGATCTGGCTCGCCACCGGCTTCATAGACCTCATCAATAAATCGATTTATAAAAGACATCTCCTCTTCAATCTGCTCAGAGAACTGATCTAAAACAGCAGTATCAGAAAAGTGGGCACGCTCGATACAGCTAAAATCTTTACGGGGGTAACGGTCAAATGCGTGGTCTGTTGTTGTAATGTTGGATTTATTCCAGTTAAAAACCTGTAAATTTCGATCCTCCAAACCCTCTGTCAATACCCTGCCCTTTTTAAGCGCCGCACTTATTTTTTTCTGAAATGGAGTGTAATCACGCTCATCAAACAGGGTAATGGGATCATAGCCAAATTCAGTCAAATAGTGGTCAATGCCGTGCTCTTTCATCTGCTCAAGATGTTCATTGGTCAAAAAACAGCGCCAATCATCAACCCGACCCATTTGCTTATTCTTTCTGAAGTTGTATTGATGTTTTCCGGTCAGATTTTTATAAGATATTTTATCCCATAGCTGTTGTGCTTCATTTGCTGAAAGAGTGACTCCTCGGCACTTTGCTATATCTACAATCGTAGATGCCGGGTTTTGGATGATATCCTCCCAGCGAAATAGATTAAAAGCATCTTGAACCGTGCTGAACTCTTTCAAATACCCGCTGGCATGTGAGATCAGCCCATCAACCATTTTGGCATCCGAGAGGCGAAATTGTGCAAACTTCTCCCTCAAACCACCCTCATCACCCATAAAGCGATCAATATACTCCCCTGTAATGGCATTAATTGAGAAGGCTGCTGAGTAGAGTGCACCCAGTGGATTGCGGATTGTGGCAAAACGTATACAGTCCGCAAATTCAGGAGTCGCTACCCACCGGGCGGGGGCGTAGTGTGAGTGAATTCTGTCGTGATAATGGAGTGTTTTTTTCGGCAAATAGATCAGCAGCGTAAAATCACCAACATCCTTGATACCGATATATTTTCTAACGCAAGCCTGCTCCCGGTTAACATCATCCAACCAACGCGGCCCACCCAATAGCTGGCGAAATGTCTGGTTATAAATAATGTCACTTTCAGAGTATGTTTCGCTCAAAAAATTGATTATTTTTGTGTAGAGGTATTCACCCAGCACCGGCATGAGTATGTTAACTGAGCGTTGCACCTTGTCATCAGCCTGATAGGACGGCCTGCCTAGCTCGCCTAATATATTCAACAGCAGCGCAAAGCCGGTACGAGGGGCACCCACCACCAGGCTCTTGGCACTTGAAAGACTCACTTTGTAAACCATATCAGAGATTCCCTACTTAACCCGACAATCACCATCAATCTGCCAATCTTTTTTCAACCCGCTTTTGTGCAAATGAGCCCATCGCAATACCCTCGGCGATTGCGGTATCTACAATTCGCTTCAACCGCTCCTTCCTAACTGCCTGGTCGATGTAGGGTTCTACGCTATGCCAGTACTCAACAGGAACGCACTGGGGATATTTTTTATAGAGTGCATCTCTATCTTCGTGAAAAACAATGCCATATTTATCCGGGTCATCCCAGTAGAGGCTGCCTGAAAAGAGCATTAGGGTGTTTATGTTTTCGATGGAGTCAAAGTGTGACTTATTTTTAATCATATTTTGAATAGTCTCTTCAACATCCTGCTCTGTTTCACCTGGAATACCAATCACAAGATTGATGGTGACATTAATACCTGCCTGGCTGGTCATTCTAATCACATCTTCAATCATCGCTAGCGTATAGCCTTTGCGGTGCAGTTTGAGGGTATGCTTTGACCACCCATCAATACCGTAACGAAGGTTGGAGAAACCGGCCTGTTTCAAGGTGTGAAAATACGCCTGCGTATACCCTTTTTGAACCCTTAGCTGACCAACAAAAGATAGGCCACTCAAACCCCGAGAGATGATCTCTTCGCAAACCTCTCGCACCGTCTCAGGGTCGCCTGAAAGGTCGCTGTCATTAAAGTGGAATGTTCGACACCCTTGCGCTGCCAGCCACGCTATTTCATCAACTAGGTTTGAAGGTGAACGCTTTCGCCAGTGGAAGCGCTCGCCACAAAAAGTACAGCGTGACCATCGACAACCACGGCTCAAAACAATCGGTGTGAGTTGCATTCCATTGTAGCTACGGTAGTGACTGATTTTAGCCCACTCGTAGCGAGGAAAGTCGATAGAGTCCAGCTCTTCGAGTAGCGTGGCGGCGACAAATGGAAAGGCCGAATTGTCATATTTTGAGATTATTCCAGGCAGGTTTTTAGGCTTTTCGCCGCAGAGTAGCTTTTTAATTAACCCAGGCAGGGAGGGCTCAGCCTCAAAGATAACCATGTAGTCAAAATCGGCGAAGATGTGAGGCCCCTGCTCTGGTCGAATGCAATCATACCCCCCCACCAGCACGATAATATCCGGCAACGCCTGACGCACTCTCGCCACAACCTCACGGGCGATAATAAGATTAGTGGTGTGCAAGGAGATGGCCATTATTTTTGGCGCAGCTTCGATCAAGCCACTGATAATCATCTCAATTTCAGGGCGAAAAAACTCAATAACCTCAGGGTTTGACCACTCGCTTTCAACACTATCCAGTGCCCAGGGATCCTTTTTCATCTCATAGCCACTGGGTGCAAAAATCGAATCGACCCCGTCAATAATACGAGAGGCGTGGTAACGATGATAAAAGATCATATCCAGATCGAGGGTCTGCAACTTAGCACCACTCTGACTTAAGATATTATGAACATACCCTAGGCCATTCGGCATCATCCCCAAAAAGCGTGCCGGAAAGTCCAACAGAATCACATCTCGGTTTTTTTCAAATTCAATTTCTGGAATATCAATGGGGTAGATGGTGTTTTCAGGAGGCCGCCAGGCTGATCGGGGAATATCAGCCGGATCGAGTAACTCTTTTATCTCCTCCACTACGCGCAGGGTGGGGGCTTCGCCAAACAGGCGTTTAGCCCTTTTACTCAGCTGCTCAATCGTCAGGTATTTCGTCGATGCAAGGAAAACCGCCTCTGGAAGCGTTGTCAGTTTTTCTGGCGCAATCACCTCAACATTGGGTATTGAGGCTGATTGATTGTCGGCATTATCATCGATGATAACGGCAATCTTCTCACTCAATCCACCAAGCATTTCAAACGCATAGCGGGTCAATTTACCCGCACCGTAAATGACTGTTTTGTTCAGATCAGGGAGTGAGCCAAAGAGCGACTCCAACAGTAACCGATCCCCCTCACCGTGGTCATATTTGAAAAGGTGATTGACTGAAAATTGTCCCTTAAATATTTTTTCGACCGAAGCACCGTCAAGAAAAGGAATAACGGGTTTTGAGAAACCAGCTTCAAGCAGCATCTGCCGTGGAACAGTCGAGTCAGCACCCATCGCCAAGATGACAGCATCAATCTCATGCAAAAATTCGGGGCTATCCTTGATTGCAATGGATGCCACCACCGGGATGCCCTCCACCTCGGCCACACGATCTGCGTCTTTATCAATAAAGGTCAAAACAGCAATATTTTGCTGCTTTAATTGTGACAAACACGCCACCCCCGAGCGGGATGCTCCCCAGATGGCGACGTTTTTTATATGCGCAAGTGCCTGTGGTGAGAGGTCTGCTTGTTGAGAAGAGCTAAGCATTCCCATAGCAACTGTTTTTAATCATGACATACCCTTTCATCAGCTCAGCAATACCGTCATCCAGAGAATAGGCTGGCTCAAAGCCAGTTTTTTCGATCTTCTGATTGGAGACAATGTAGTTTCGCTGATCCGGGTCTTTGCCCTCGCCTGCCTCTACAAAGACAAACGAGGGGAGCTGTTTTTTAATCGCCTCACACAGCTCCCATTTCGAGATATTGGCATTGGAGAGGCCCACATTGAAGATTTCACCCTTCATAGCATCAAAATGTTCGATGCCGTGTAAAAATGCCCGAGTGACATCGCGGACATGAATGTAGTTACGTTTGAAGTGGCTCTCAAACAGTACCACGGCGCGGTCATACACCGCACGGTAGACAAAGTCATTAACCAGCAGGTCGGTACGCATGCGCGGGGCCATACCGAAGACGGTGGCAAGGCGGTAACTGATTGCATTGCCGTGTGCCAGCAGACGCTTCTCCACCTCCACTTTTTCCATGGCGTAATGGGAGATGGGATTCAGTGGCGAGTTTTCATCACAGAAGTTATTTTCATCACCGCTACCGTAGGCGCTATTGGTGGTGGGCATCAATACTCGCTGCTCCGGTGAGAGGCGCGCCAGCATGGAAAAAATAGCATCGCGGTTGGTTGTGGTTGCCCCCACCGGGTCTTTATTGCACAGCGGTGCCCCCACCAGCGCCGCCAGTGGGATGATGATGTCTGCTTTTTTAAGCAGTGGGTTGACCACCTCAGCACTGCGCACATCACCATTGACCACGCTGAAATGGGGGTCGATACAGAGCTGCGCCAGACTGTTTTGGCGAAACATAAAGTTATCCAGCACCGTGACATGATGCCCCCGAGCCAGTAGCTCGGGCACCAGAATCGAGCCTAGATAGCCTGCACCACCGGTTACTAAAATATTAAAGCCCATTGCTACCCACCTCTATTTCGGGTTAATCACGTTCGCCGCCCGCGCATAATCAGCGGGCAGACCAATATCGATAAATGCCGCATCACTGGGAAAACCAAAGCAGTGCAGCCCCTCACTGATCCCTCTCTCAAGCAGATCTGTCTCCAGCGAGCATTTGCGCACACCTTGGGCTAACCAGCGGCGTTGGCAAGCGGGTGAGACCAGGTAAGCGCCGCCGTTAATGTAGTCACCCCGCTCACCCTGTGATGAAAAATTGACGATACGCTGGAACCCATCAAGATCTATGCCACCGTAACGCCCCTCACCCGCTCCTTTGCGAAGAGCCAGGGTGACATCGGCCTGCTTCTTTTGGTGTAAGTGCATCATCGGTGCGATATCCAATGGAAACCAGGTATCACCATTCACCACCAGCACCGCCTCATCTTGATCACTCTGTTGTAGTGCCAGCAGCAGCCCACCGCCGGTTCCCATAGGGTTCTCTTCTACCCCATAGGCAATTTCGATGCCGCTATAGTGCTGGGCAAAGTGCCGAATAATCTGCTCTTTTTTATACCCTACCGAGAGCACTACTCTTTGAACTCCCTGAGCAATAAGGTACTCAATTTGATACGCCAAAAAGGGTCGTCCAGCCACCAACGCCATCGGCTTGGGTCGATCAGAGACCACCGATTTCAAGCGACTTCCCAGCCCCCCAGCCAAAATAATCGCTTGGTTAATTACCCCTGTTTCAGCACTCACTCAGCACCTGCCTGAGCCGCTCGAGCTGGGGCTTAATATCGTGGGGATGATTACCCACAAAGAAACCATGATCATGGGCGTGATCCGCATGGGGCGTGCTGCCGCCTACCACATCATAATCAAAATATTTAATCACATCGTGGCGCAGAAAGTTGCCGCCGGTAATCATGCGAAAGCCGATCTCGGATGCGCGTAATTTTTCAAATATTCCAGCGCGGGTTAAACCGCTCTCGGGGTGAATTTGCAGGGTAAATGCAAACCAAGAGCTCTCGCCATTTTCACGCTGTAGAATAAAGCGTTCATCATCACTAAAGAGTGCTTGAAACTGTTCAGCATTTTTTCGCCGCACCTGCAACATCGCATCCAGTTTTTTCAGTTGCTCGACACCAATAGCACCGCTCATCTCCAGTGGGCGGGCATTAAAGCCAGGCAGAATAAAGCGATACGCCTCCCCAAAGGCATCATCACGGCGATCACACAATGAGGTGTCCTGCGGCAGGTCACGCACCCAGCCATGTGCTCGTAGCGAGAGTGACAGATGGTATAACTCTTCATCATCGGTAAGAATCATCCCCCCTTCCATGGTGGCAATGTGGTGGGAAAAGAAGGTACTGTAGGTGTTAATATCACCAAAAGTACCACAATATTGGCCATTGAGCTTTGCGCCCATGGATTCGCAATTATCTTCAAAAAAGTAGAGGTTGTGCTGATCACAAAAGACCCTCATTAGATCCAGTGCCGCCGGATTCCCCAAAATACTCACCCCCACTACCATGCGCGTTTTAGGGGTCAGTGCCGCTTCAAGCTGACTGACATCCAGGTTAAGGGTATCGCGCTCTACATCAACAAAGCGTAACTTCAGGCCATACTGCTGTAGTGGGTAGTAGGTGGTCGCCCATGAAATAGCCGGTACAATCACCTCATCTCCCCGCTGTAATGGGCGCTCTTTTTTGTGGCATAGGGCGGCCACGCTCACCAGATTGGCGGCCGAGCCTGAGCTGACCATTACAGCGTGTTTTGCGCCCATTTTGGCGGCAAAATTCTGTTCAAACAGCTTTACCTGCTCACCCATGGTGAAGCGATCCCGAGTGATCACCTGCTGAATCGCCTGCAACTCCTCATCACCCCATGAACTACTGGCTAACTCATAAAACATTGCACTCATTCCATTCCAATCGGGTTTAATAGTTCAAGAATAGCGCGGGCCATGCTCTCTTCTGAAGGGTAGTAGAGCTGCTCCAGCGTATGGCCCGCTGGGGTCGGTAGATCCGGTAGCCCGACCCGCTTGATGGGTGCTTTTAAAATTTGCGGGCAGTTTTCGGCAATCACGCAGCCAATTTCGGCACAAACGCCGCCCATGGCCCAGCCGGTATCGACGATCAAAGCGCGACCGGTTTTTTTAACCGACTCAAGAATAATCTCATGATCCAATGGTTTAAGGGTGCGAAGATCGACCACATCAGCGCTAATCCCCTGCTCTTTAAGTGATGCCAGCGCCTGTTGTGCCAGTGCCAGCGCGTGGGATGTACCGATAATTGAGAGGTCTGTGCCACGCTCACGGTAGATCCCTTTACCAATCGGTACATTGTAGATTCCCTCGGGTACCACACCCTGCTGTTTCATTAGCCAGCGGTGCTCAAAGATCAACACCGGGTTGTTATCGGCAATGGCACTCAGCATCAACCCTTTAGCATCGTAGGGAGTGCTGGGCATTACGATTTTCAAACCCGGCACACTCATCAACAGCCCCTGAATAGCCTGGGAGTGTTGCGCGCCCGACCCCCAACCGCGCCCGATAGCTGACCAGATCACCATCGGCACGCGGTTCTGGCCGTTATCCATATAGTGTATTTTCGAGGCGTGATTAACGATTTGGTTAAACGCTAACAGTAGAAAATCGGGGCGATTGTGACAGTAGACGGGCCGCAGCCCATGCATGGCAGCGCCGGTGCAGATACCGGTTAACCCCTCCTCCGAAAGAGGTGTTTCAAAGACTCTCGGCGAGCCAAATTGCTCGGCCAACCCTTTGGTCACACCAAACATTGTTGAAGGGTCATCTACCCCCTGGCCTAAAACAAAGACATTGGGGTCCAGCGCCATGGCCAAGCTTAACGCCTCATTTAACGCTTGGGTGTAACTCAACTCACGCCCTACAACCTGGGTTGTAGTGTGCGTTTGTTGTGATTCGAGAAAGGCTTCACTCCACGGCATGATTTATCTCGCTTTTAGCTGGCTATTCAGCGTGTTTATATTTTGTCTCAAATCGAGGCATTTTCGCACGCAAAGAGGGAGCATATTGGAAGTATGTAACCGATTGGGTGCGAAAATAACCAAGAGTTGGGGCAAAAGGTGAATGTGCTGAGTCGTTACCCTTTTAGTTGCAATAGACATGGCTATAGAGATCCTCTTCAGTGGGATTTTCGCTCTGTTCGGCATGTTGAAAAGCCTCCGCAATTTCTGTGCTGATCTGCTGCTCCATGGCGGCTCGCTGCTGAGAATCCAATAAGCCTTCCCGTTGCAGAAAACCGGCATACCCTTCAACCGGGCAATGTTTTTGCCAATCCGCCACCTCTGCCGGATCCCGGTATCCACTGGCGCTGTCATCCCCCGCGCCACCATGTCCACGCCAACGATAGACCGGCACCTCAATAAAACTGGGGCCATCACCTCGTCGCGCCCGTGCCACCGCGCTGGTAACTGCTTCGTAAACTTTCAATACATTAGAGCCATCCACTTGAACACTGTGCAGGCCAAATGCGGCGGCTTTTTTATAAATGGGCGTATCCAGCGGCTGCCTCTCTTCAAGTGGGGTACAGACTGAGAAGAAGTTGTTTTCACAAAAATAGACAATCGGCAGTTTTTTCAGTGCCGCAAAGTTGAGGCTCTCCCAGACAACGCCCTCTTCGGTAGCGGCATCACCGAGAAAAACAGTGCTGACATAATCATCACCCCGCAGCTGTGCACTCAACGCAGCGCCGGTAGCAATCGGTACCGCACCGGCGACAATCGCCGATGAACCGGCCATACCCACCGACTTATCCAAAAGGTGCATGGAGCCACCACGGGAGCCTACGCAGCCATTTTTCCGACAAAAGAACTCCGACAACATCCCTTTAAGGTCACCCCCTTTAGCCAGATAAGCGCCATTTGTGCGGTGTCCACAGTAGAGAATGTCACTTTTTTTCAATGCGCTACACGCCCCCACCGAGGCCGCCTCTTGACCGATCACCAGGTGAATCGGGGTCTTCATCTGATCTTGGTGATATTGACTCTCAATGGCCTCTTCAATACGTCGAATACGCAACATGCTGTGGAACATTTGAGTCAAAAAGCTGGCTTCGTAACGTGCAACAAAATCACCACAATCTTCAAAATCACTCCCCTGATAGGGAAAATTAATCACCATCAATCTCCTTTGAGAGCTTTGCTCGATTCATATTTTCCTTGCTGGAACAAAAACTATTTTTCATGCAAAGCGCCCCCTTTGTCACATCACCCGTAGGAGCAGGCTTTAGCCTGCGATTAACTTGTTCAGACTCTCCTTAAACCACGCAACACTCTTCACAATCCCCTCATCCAGAGAGGTTTGGTGCTGCCAACCCAACTGCTGTAAGCGGCTACCATCCAGCACCTTTTTTGCGACACCATCCGGCTTCGATTTATCCCACAAAATAGCCCCTGAAAAGCCAACAACTGCGGCAATTTTCGCCGCCAACTCTGCAATACTGACCCCCTCACCATGGCCAATATTATAGGGTGGCTGTAGCTCTTCTTGGGGTTGATTCAGAATCAAAAGTATCGCCGCAACCACATCATCCACATAGATAAACTCGCGCACTGGCCGACCACTCCCCCAGAGGGTAAGGGTATCACTCTGAGCTTGTTTGGCTTGACTAAAGCGCCTGATTAAAACCGGCAAAACATGCCCTGATGCCAACTCAAAATTATCATGAGGGCCATAAATGGTATTGGGTATCAGCGGTATAAAGCGGTTACAGTGCGCCTGCTGGTTAAAGGCCAGACACATCTGCAATCCTGCCAATTTTGCCACCGCATAAGCTTGACTGGTTGGCTCCATCGGCCCGCTAAACAGTTGTGATTCGGCCATGGGTTGAGCGGTCTGGCGCGGGTACATACAAGAAGAGGCTAAAAAGATGAAACGTACCACACCCTGACGGCGTGCGGCGGCCATCAGATTGAGCTGCATGGCTAAGTTATCGTGAATAAAGTCCCCGGGGTGGTCTCTATTTTCGATAATACCCCCCACCACACCCGCCGCCATAATCACCACTTGTGGCTTCTCTCGGGCAAAAAAGGCATCGACAGCCGCTTGATTACAGAGATCAAGCGCCTGGTGTGAGGCGGTGATCAGGGTCACGGTTTTATTTTCCGTTAACCGTGCAAGCAGTGCGGAACCCACCATACCGGTATGGCCTGGAATGTAGACGCGCATACCATCAATAGACATACGACTACCCCAACCCATTGGGTTGATAGAGGACAATTTTAGAGCCACCATTATCAAAACGCACCGGCACATGAATCAACTGACTCAGCGCCTCACGCACTCTGCTTTGCAGCTCAGGCCGCACAAACAGTAAAAAGAAGCCACCGCCACCGGCACCCAATAGCTTGCCACCCAGCGCCCCGGCTTGTTTTGCAGCGTGATACAGCTCATCGATCATCGGGGTACTCACCTTATGGGAGAGTGTTCGCTTCAGCTGCCAACTCTGATCCAGCAGCTTACCAAACTCGCCAATATCACGCTGTTCACTGCTCAAGATGGCCAACGCCTCATCGACCATCGCGCCCATGGTGGTCAGCTCATCCACCCGCTGGTTCAGGTTTTCGATTTTCGATTTGGCAATATCGGGGGCATTGCGTTGCAGGCCGGTAAAGAAGAGCATGAGATGATCTTGTAGCTCCTCCCGGCGTTGATTGCTCAGTATCACCGGTTCAGCACTGAAGTGGCCATCCTGAAAAAACCGAATGCGATTAAAGCCGCCCAGTGCAGCGGTGATTTGATCCTGCGAACCCACCTGTTCACCAATCAGCTGTTGCTCTACATGGATCGCCTGGCGCGCCAGCTCTTCCTGGGAGATATGGTTGCCTTTCAGCGCCGAGATGGCATGTAGCAACCCCACGGTAAAGCTGGAGCTGGAACCAAGGCCGGAGCGTGCAGGCAGGTCACCATCGTGGTGTATCTCCAACCCTTTGTAACACTGCTGGTAGTCGAGTACGGCGCGAACCGAGGGGTGCTGGATTTCAGAGATCTCTTTTACATTCTCAATATTCGAGTAAACAATACGGTATTTATGATCAAAAAAGGGCGGTAGATAGCGGCAACTGAGGTAGCAATATTTATCGATCCCCGCCGCCAAGACAGTCCCGCCGTGCTGGTGATACCAGTCGGGGTAATCGGTGCCGCCACCAAAAAATGAGATTCTGAAAGGTGTTTTACTTATGATCATAATTTAGCCAAATCGCTATCTGTAAATTTTACGCTTAAGCGGTACCGCCGCCATCTCTTGAATATGCGAGCGCACCTCTGGGCCAAACTTTTCGCCCACCAAGGCGAGGTAGCCCTCATCCGAATAGTAACGCTGAAAAGCCTCATCTCTAAAGCGCAGCACTTGTGCTGCACTCAGCGTTTGGGTGGCCAGCGGCAGGCAGTCGTAACTGTGCTGCGAGTAGCCAACCCAACGCTCAGGCAGTGCCGGGCCATGGGCGATGGCTTGCGTGTAGAGTGGTGAGCCTGGGTAGGCCATGGCACTATAAAAGTTGGCAAATTCACAGCGCGCTTCCAGTGCCAGCGCCAGGGTTTGTTGCATGCTCTGTTCGGTATCATCCGGCAGGCCAAAGATGTAGTTACCGATCACATTAATGCCCGCGCCCTGAATCCGGCGCACGGTATCGATAATATCCACATCGCCAAAACGCCCTTTCTCCACACCATCACGCACCTGTTTGCTGGCGGACTCGATACCCAGCGCCAGCCAGCGGAAACCTGCTCTAAACAGCTTCTCCAGATACTCATCTTTGACCGTATCCACCCGGGCATAGGCCCAGATATTAAGGTCGTAGCCCCGCTCGATCAGCCGATCACAAATCTCGAGCAGATGGCGGGCATTCAGCACAAACATCTCATCCGATATTTTTATATTTTTAATCCCATACTCATTCACCAAGGTCTCAATCTGCCTGAGCACAACCTCCGGTGACCACATACGATAGGCGGGCTTACCAAAAGGGGCGTTAATACAGCAAAAAGAACATTTATAGGGGCAGCCCAATGAGGTGTAAATAGAGGCGTAGGGTTGCCGCTCATTAATATGTTCAAAACAGTGCCAGTTGTGGGCGCGGTAATCCGACATCGGCAACAGATCCCAAGCAGGCATCGGCATCTCGCTATCCAGGTCCACCATCAGCGGCCCCGCTTCAGTAGATAAAATCTCACCACCCTGCCGGAACCAGAGATTAGGCACAGCGCGGTAGTCGGCCACCTCTTGGCAGAGTTGAGCATGAAGAGCGTAGATCGTCTGCGGCCCCTCTTGGTCACAAACAAACTCCACCGCCTCCTGCTCCATAGTCAAGCGAGGCAGTGCGGCGGGGTGGGTGCCCGTCAACAGAATCGGCGTGGTGATCTGTTTGGCCTTGAGTGCGCGGCATAACTCGCCAACAATCGTCATATTTTGTGTCGAGGCAGAGGGTTGGAAACCATACACCGGAATAACAATCAGTGTCGCCTGATAGCGGCTATCCACCTGCGCCACCACATCATCAATACCGAGATTAAAAACCGGTGCGTCAATAATATCAGTCGTTAACCCCTTACCCCGCACATAGCCGGCGAAGTGGGCGGCCAAAATTGGTGGCTCAACTGCCGAGAGGTTTGCCCCCAACCCTTGGTAGAGCGAGGCCCTTGACCCTGGGTTGATAAAGAGCACATCCACCACTTGACGAGGCGCTGGCTCGGGTTGATTACTGACTTTCATACTGTTTCATCACCTTCGTCACCCCATGCCAAAATAGCCCCCTCAATCCAGGGAGATTGATCATCATCAGCCACATAATAGGCTGCAAACAGACGGTTATCTGCCAGCGCCACCACATCACCATAACCACCATTATAAAGCGCACCGCTGTAGTCACGGCTAATTGCAGCATTAACCCACCGATCATCACCCCTAGCTTTATAGGCAAAACCTATGCCGGGTGTCGATGTGGAGAGCTCACGGTAGATCGCAACCACGCCACCCTTCACCGCGCACAACATCGGCGCATGACCACGCAGACCGCTATCCTGCAACTCACTCCAACTAAAACCATCATCTTCAGAGTAGAGCTGCCACAATACCCACGGTTTGTGGTTATCTCGCATCAATGCCAACCAGCGTTTCCCACCTAGGTTGAGCATGGAATATTCGTTTAAATACTTACCCAGCCGGTCAGAATCTGCCACCACTGCACGCAGTTGCCACTCTTCACCGCCATTATAAGAGTGAAAAAGCAGCGGCGAGGTGATGCCACTCTCACTCAAACCACCATAAGCGGGCAACAGCAGCGCACCATCGGCAGCACGAACAAGATGCCCATAAGATGCCGACAAGCAGGGTTGCAGCGACGAGAGAGAGCGACGCTCTAGCTCACACAAACCCTGTGGTATTTCACTTCGGAATAACCGACTGAGAAAAACCTCATTATAACGGTCTTGCCGATACTGGCGGGTTTGAAGGTAGAGCTCATCATCCACAACAGAGAGAATCGCATCGATCTCCCAACGCTCATCCGCGCTCGCATCAAACCTGACCGGCTGCCACTGCTGTAAATTTTCCGCCGTAGCTTCATAGAGTACAACACCCCCTTCCCGTCCATGGGGTTCATCCTCATCAACCGTGGCAACCCGTAGCGCCATAAACAACTCTCCCGCCACTACTGCCAGGGTAGGAAAAGAGTAATAGGATCCGGGGTTTTTTTGAATAAGTGGGAAGCGTTTAAGTACTTTGAGCATTAAGGAATCTCTGATTAAGTCTGGATGAATTAGAGTTTCCTTAAGGAAACTCTGATCAAGTCATGAATGCTTTATGCTGGCTTAAATCGCCCTCATTTATCCCGAAAACCACACCAATAGAGCAACTATTGCTGTGCATGTCGGAACAAATGAGAACAATTTCCTCTCAGCCTAAATTCATCCAAACTTAATCAGAGGTTCCTTAATCTACCGTCAATATCTCATCCGTTGCCATCAACACCTGGTCAATAACAAACTGAATATCGGCATCCACCATGGAGGGGTAGATCGGCAGAGAGAGGATACGCTGGTAACTCTGTTCAGCGACGGGGCAGAGCACGTCTCCCGGCTCAACAGAGGTTTGGTAATAGCGATTATTGTAGACCGGACGATAGTGGACATTCACCCCAACCCCAACTGATCTCAATCGCCTGTAGAGCGCCAGCCGATGTTGCTGTTCAAAAGCGTCATGCAGCTTGATCACAAACAGGTGATAGGCGTGCTTCACCCCAGCACGAACCGCCAGTGGAGAGAAGCCAGCTTGAGCAGAAAAACCATCGAGATAGCGATTCGCAATCTCCCCTCTCCGCCGAGTAAACTCATCCAGACGTTTTAACTGGCTTAACCCCAGTGCCGACTGAATATCCGTCAAGCGATAGTTGTAACCCAACTCGACCATATCGTACTCCCAGCTCTCCAGTGCCGCCCGCTGGCTATGGTCTTTATCAATACCATGGTTACGAAAGCGCATCATCCGCTCGGCATAAAGCGGGTTACCTGTCATCACCATCCCCCCTTCACCGGCGGTAATCGGCTTTACCGGATGAAAACTAAAAATAGAGAGATCGGCCAAGGCTCCCGCAGGGGTCTCATTTAACGCCGCCCCCAAACTGTGGCAGGCATCCGCCAGCAGAACAAGATCGTGCTGGTCGGTGATAGCCCTCAAAGCGGGATAATTCGCAGGCTGCCCCGCATAATCTACGGCGATCACCGCCCGGGTGGCCGAGGTTATTTTCTGCTGCACTTTTTGCGGGTCGAGCAGCAAAGTATTGGGATCAACATCAGCAAAAACCGGCGTGGCACCGCAATAGATAACGGCATTCGCGGTGGCGACAAAGGTAATTGGCGGAACAATAACCTCATCACCCGGCCCAATGCCAATGGCAACTAATGCCGCATGCAGCGCCGCCGTGCCACTACTAAACGCCACCGCGTGAGGCATAGCCACCCGGCGAGCCACTGCACGTTCAAATAGTGAGACAACAGGGCCCGTCGTTAAGAACTCACTACGCAGCACCTCACACACCGCCTCAATATCACTCTCATCTATCGATTGCTTGGCGTAGGGAATCATGGCAGCGGCTTATTCAACTCAATCAACTCCGCAACCGTTAAAAATCGCTCATTCAATGCAGAGCTATATTCAAACCCCTCAACCACCGGCACCCCGACCTCACCCATTTCATTATGGGCATAATCCATCGAGCGGTTATAGAAACGTATTGCCGGTTTAATTAAAAAGTGGTCTTTAAACTCCAGTGTCAGATGAGAATCATCCACCGGACACATCACCTCATGTAGTTTTTCCCCAGGGCGAATGCCCACCACTTTGGTTGGGAAATCGGGGGCAATGGATTGAGCCAGATCCAAGATGCGAACCGAGGGGATCTTAGGCACAAAAATTTCGCCACCCAACATACGCTTAAAGCTCATCATCACAAAATCAGTCGCCTCAGGAAGGGTGATCCAGAAACGAGTCATACGCTCATCAGTAATAGGCAGCGCGTCACACCCCTCTTTTAATAAACGCTGAAAATAGGGAACCACAGAGCCTCGGGAACAGACAACATTTCCATAACGCACCACACTAAAGCGGGTCGGCAGTGAACCCACCATATTATTAGCCGCCACAAACAGCTTATCCGAAGCGAGTTTGGTCGCGCCATAAAGGTTGGCCGGATTAACCGCCTTATCGGTTGAGAGCGCAATCACCTTCTCAACACCCGCATGCAGCGCCGCCTTAATTACATTCTCAGCGCCATAGATATTGGTTTTCACGCACTCCATCGGGTTATATTCAGCCGCCGGCACCTGTTTGAGTGCCGCCGCATGTATCACCAGTTCAATACCGCGCATCGCCTGCTCCAAGCGATCCCGATCGCGCACATCACCAATAAAATAACGCATACAGGGTTGATCAAACTCCCGCTGCATCTCCGACTGCTTAAGCTCATCTCGGGAGTAGACAACCACCCGGCGTGGCTTGTATTTAGCAAGCAACATACGGATAAACATCTTGCCAAACGAGCCAGTTCCCCCCGTTATCAGTAGCGATTTATTATCAAGCACACTTCCCCCTGCTCTATTTTTCTTATGCCAAGCAACATATCATCAAGCACCCATCGATTCAAACCGCGTTAACTCAGATGAGAGTGCAAAATTACACTTGCACAACAATCAAACATGTATATACTTACATGCATGTTTATTCATACATATGCGTGGAAGCCATGGAAAATCTAACACCGCGACAAAAAGATGTACTCAAACTGATTCGCCAACATATTAACAATACCGGGATGCCGCCAACTCGCAGCGAAATCGCCAAGGCGCTGGGTTTTAAATCTGCGAATGCCGCTGAACAACATTTGCGGGCACTGGCCAAAAAAGGGGCCATTAAAATGACGGCAGGCACCTCAAGGGGCATTCAGATCATCGGTCGTCCCAAAAAACCAAAAGGGCTACCGGTGGTTGGGCGTGTTGCCGCAGGTAGCCCGCTACTCGCCGAACAACATATTGAAGAGTATATCAGCGTCGAAGCAGAGCTCTTTCACCCCGCCGCCAGCTACCTGTTAAAAGTACGGGGCATGAGTATGAAAGATATCGGTATACTCGATGAAGACCTGCTGGCGGTGCACGCCACCAAACAGGCTAAAAACGGCGACATCGTGGTTGCCCGCATAGAAGATGAAGTGACGGTGAAGCGTTTTCATCAAAACGAGCACCTGGTCACACTAATTGCCGAAAACCCTGATTTTGCCCCCATTGAAGTCGACTTACGTCATCATAGCTTTGAGATTGAAGGACTGGGTGTGGGCATCATTCGCCATGGGGGAGCACTCTAAAATGAAGATTCAAAAAATCCAGACACAACCCGCCACACCCCGTTCAACTCATCCATTAATCCCGGATGAGATCCTATTGCGGGGAGGAATTATTGAAATAATCACCACCCATAATAAAAGTGACCAACTGGACTTAATCCTCTCCACATTAACCCTGATCACCCCACATGACCGCTGGATAGCCTGGGTAGGTGCCTCGCTTCGTTCTGACAACATCAAGCTTCAAGAGCTATCCGCCTCACACCACCGCCTGCTTCATGTACATCTCAGAGAGCAAGAGAATCATCTTAAAATATTGGGCAAAGCCCTCTCAACCGGCCGTTGCAGCGCTGTTATCGCCAGATCAAAACAGCACAACACACAAGAGCTACAGCAGCTGAGAAAAGCAGCCCGTAAAGGTAAAACCATCGGTATTTTGCTTAAAGAGAGTGACCGCCAAACCACCCCAGAGACTCGCAACAGAACAGAGCAGAAGGGACAGCTCAGCTTTTTCTGAAGCCTTAGGAGGCTGCAATCACAAGCTAAAGCTTGCCCCTGGCACAATCCTGTGGGAGCCTATCGAGTGGGTTTTATGGGAATAAAAGATGACTGAAAACAAGAGAACGGAGAGGGTACGCATCGACAAATGGCTCTGGGCAGCACGTTTTTATAAAACCCGCTCACTGGCCACCGAAGCGATTAATGGTGGCAAAGTGGCCATCAACAACCAACGCACCAAACCCTCACGCCCACTGAAAACAGGTGAACAGGTGACCATCAGCAAAGGCCCCTATAAAACCACCGTAGAAGTACTTGAGCTATCCGACAAACGCGGCCCCGCTAAAATAGCCACCCTGCTCTACAACGAAACAGAAGAGAGCCTGAAAAAGCGACAACAACTCACCGAGCAACTAAAAATAGAGAACGCCTCCACCCACCACTACGACGGAAAAGGCCGCCCCTCAAAACGAAAACGCCGCCAGATTATTCAATTTACCAACAAAAGCAGCCAGTAAAGCCTCAAACCGCCACTTGGCATATCGCAGATACTGATTATGGACGATTACTCCTAATGTTAATCGCCATGGGGGGGGTTGTAGGAGCTATCTTCAGATGGCGAAGCGGGTGCCCGGCAGCTGATTTTTTGCAAAGCCTATCGCAAGCTAAAGCTTGCTCCTACGTTTATGTTTGAATCTTTTGTGGGGTATGGGGAGGCATACGGCGCTATTATTTTGTACAGTATGGATTCCCACGAGATCGTGGGAACCAGAAAACAACACAGCCACCCATCAGCTACGCCGTCTTCTAACACCGGCAATACCCACCAAGCC
>JALSJH010000066.1 GCA_026989455.1 Chromatiales bacterium
CCCATTTAAGGTGTTTATGATAGAAAAAACGATCACCACAGGGTAGTTATGTCTGAAAAAGCGGATGATGAGTTTGTTCTGTACTGGGGGAGTGGTTTTTGATTAAATCTCCCGATCATGACGACAGCGTCTGCCCGTAATTAGGCTTAAACGTGGGGTTGCTGCCCTCTTGGGGCGCCGGCGAATCTCTAACTGCGGATTTGGGAGCGGTTTTATTGTTGACAACGGGCGCCACTTTAACCATCCAGACTTAGCCAGAGATTCTCTGGGGATTAGGGTACTCTATAAGCTCACCTTATTGCCGTTTATGTGAGAACCGATGACAAATGAAATAGCCACTTCGGGCAAAGCAAGAGAGATCCTCAAACAGGTGTTTGGTTATGATGACTTCCGTTCACAACAGCGCCAAATTGTAGAGCAGCTCTGCAATGGGCAGGATGCGCTGGTTTTAATGCCTACCGGCGGAGGGAAATCTCTCTGCTATCAAATACCTTCGCTGGTTCGCGAGGGAGTGGGTATTATCATTTCGCCGCTAATCGCCTTAATGCAAGACCAGGTCGATACCTTGCAACAACTTGGCATTGCCGCCGCCTATCTTAATTCGTCGCTGACTGGGCAGGAGGTGCAACAGGTCATCCAACAGCTACATCGGGGTGAGCTTCAGATGCTCTATATTGCCCCCGAACGTTTAATGATGCCACAGACGCTGGCACTGCTTTCTCAGATCGAGGTGGCGCTATTTGCTATTGATGAGGCGCATTGTGTTAGCCAGTGGGGGCACGATTTTCGTCCAGAATATATTCAGCTTTCGGTGCTGCATGAGCGCTTTCCGCATATTCCCCGCATTGCGCTCACCGCCACTGCGGATATGGCAACCCGGCAGGAGATTATCGAACGTCTGTCGCTGCAACACGCCACGCTGTTTAATAGTGGTTTTGATCGTCCCAATATTCGTTACAGCATCTCTGAAAATAGTGGCAATGCACGGGATCAGCTGTTGCGCTTTATTCAGAATGAACACCGGGATGAGGCGGGAATTGTCTATTGTCTCTCACGTAAGCGTGTTGATGAGCTCGCCAGTTGGCTCTGCCACAAAGGGCTCAATGCACTCCCCTACCATGCACGACTCGGCACAGAGCAGCGCCGCACCCATCAACAGCGTTTCTTGAGGGAGGATGGCATTATCATGGTCGCTACGATTGCGTTTGGCATGGGGATTGATAAGCCCGATGTCCGTTTTGTGGCGCACCTTAATCTGCCCAAAAGTCTGGAGGCGTATTACCAAGAGACCGGGCGAGCCGGGCGTGATGGTCAGCCCGCTGATGCCTGGATGTTATACGGTTTGCAGGATGTGATCGTGTTGCGGCAAATGCAGCAGCAGTCTGAGGCGAGTGAGCGCTATAAGCGTGTTGAACAGCACAAGTTGAGCGCGATGCTGGGCTTTTGTGAAATCACCAGTTGCCGCCGCCAAGCACTGCTGAGCTACTTTGGCGACCATCTGGATGCCCCTTGTGGCAATTGCGACACCTGCCTAGATCCGCCCAAAACTTGGGATGCCACTACGGCGGCGCAAAAGGCACTCTCCTGTGTTCACCGCACTGGGCAGCGATTTGGGGTGAATCATCTGGTTGATGTTTTAATGGGTAAAGAGAGTGAGCGCATTACCCGCTTTGGCCATCACAAGGTGAGCACCTATGCCATTGGCAAAGAGTTAAATACCCAGGAGTGGCGACACCTTTTTCGTCAATTGATTTCACGGGGGCTTCTCAGTGTTGATATTGAAGGGCATGGCGCGATCAAGCTCAATGAAGCCGCCCGCCCTATTTTAAAGGGTGAGACATTGCAGTTACGGAAACTGAAAAAGCCTGCAAAAGGGAGCCGCAAGCGCGATAAAGGTAGCGTCGAAGCCTTTGCCACTCCCGAGGAGAACGCCTTGTGGGAGAGATTACGGGAGTACCGCAAAGAGCTGGCCGATCAACAAGGGGTGCCACCCTTTGTCATCTTCCATGACTCCACCCTGCGGGAGATGGTGATCTCTCGCCCGAGCACTCTTTTATCCATGGGGCAGATAACGGGCGTGGGCGCTAAAAAGCTGGAGCGCTATGGTGCTGATTTTATCGAAATCATCACCACGGCGCACGGCTCAGGCTGAGAAGCGCTTACGCATAAAGAGAGCTTTGCACGATTCATATTCTCCTTGTTGGAGCGGAAACTATTTTTCGTACGAAGCTCTCATAAAGGCATAATACATAACCGGAATCACTAGCAGGGTAAGCACGGTACTCACCAAAATCCCGAAGATCAGTGAAATAGCCAGGCCATTGAAAATAGGGTCATCCAGAATAAACATCGCCCCCAGCATTGCCGCCAAACCGGTCAATATAATCGGCTTGGCACGCACCGCGCCTGAGCGAATCACCGCTTCATCAAATGGCCGGCCTGCGGCCAACTCCTGATTAATAAAGTCCACCAATAGAATAGAGTTCCGCACGATGATTCCGGCCAAGGCTATCATGCCGATCATTGAGGTTGCCGTATATTGTGCGCCGAGTAACGCGTGGCCGGGTAACACACCGATAATAGTTAGGGGGATCGGTGCCATGATAATCAACGGCACAATATAGGAGCGGAACTGGGCAACCACCAATAGGTAGATAAGGATCATGCCCACCGCATAGGCAAGCCCCATGTCGCGAAAGGTCTCAAAAGTAACCTGCCACTCACCATCCCACTTCACGCTGTATTGGTAGGGGTTGTCCGGCTGTGCAAACAGCACTTGCTCGATGCTATACCCGGGTTCAAATGCTGCATTTTTCAGCTGAAAAAAGATATCAAACATGCCATATAACGGACTGTCTGTAGTACCCGCCGCATCGGCTGTCACGAAAACCACGGGCATTAAATCTTTATGGTAGATGGTCTGCTCACGCGCTTCGCTGCGAACGGTTACCAGATCTGCCAGTGCCACCAAACGGCCACTTTGGCTTCTGAGTTTGATGGCCAAAAGAGCATTCAGATCCGCCTTATCACCTTCAGAAACTTCAATGCGTACCGGCACTGAATACTTTGAAGAGTCGCGATGCAGGTAGCTGACATCGGCACCCCTTAATACGGTTGAAATAGCATCAACCACATCTTGTTGCGAAACCCCCAAAAGCGCTGCTCTGGAGCGATCAACCCGAATCACGTAGCGCTGCGCGGAAGCCTCTATGGAGTCATCCACATCCACCACTTCGGCGGTGTTTTCCATCACTTTTCGTAGCTGTTTGGCTACCTGAATCTGGCCCTCATAATCAAGCCCGTAAACCTCGGCAACTAAAGGTGCTTGCACCGGAGGCCCCGGCGGCACTTCTACTATTTTTACATTTGCACCAAAGCGCTGGCCAATTAGCTGCAGTGGTGCTCGCACTGATTGCGCTATTTCATGGCTACTGCGATCACGCTGTGATTTGTCGACTAGGTTCACTTGTAGGTCACCCATATGCGAGTCACTGCGCAGGTAGTATTGACGTACCAGACCATTGAAATTCACGGGTGCTGCCGTGGCTGCGTAGGCCTGATAGTCACTCACCTCTGGCACGCTGGCAATATGAGCCCCTAACTCACGCAGTACACGAGCGGTAACTTCGACAGGGGTTCCTTCAGGCATGTCGACCACCACCTGAAATTCCGATTTATTATCAAATGGCAGCATTTTCAACACCACCATTTTAACCGCGACCAAGGAGACCGCCAGCCCGATCAACAGCAGCACTACGCCAAACAGACTCCAGCGTTTTGCTCGCCCCTTATCACCCATCAAAAATGGGCGCATAACACGGTTAAAGAGCGGGTACAGACCCGGCTCACTACCCTCTTGGTGCCCGGAAACAACGGGGTTTTCACCCAACACTTTAAGGGTTAACCAAGGGGTGACCACAAAGGCGACAGCCAGAGAGATCAACATCCCCATACTGGCATTAATCGGGATGGGACTCATATAGGGCCCCATCAAACCACTCACAAAAGCCATCGGCAGCAGTGCGGCAATCACTGTAAAGGTTGCCAGAATGGTTGGGCTACCCACCTCATCCACCGCTTTTGGAATAATCTCTGAGAGGGGTTTACCTCTATTTAACTGAATGTGGCGATGAATATTTTCAACCACCACAATGGCATCATCCACCAAAATACCAATCGAAAAAATCAGCGCGAACAGTGAAACACGGTTGATTGTAAAGCCCCATGCCCACGAGGCAAACAGCGTCATTGCCAGGGTAACAACCACCGCACTGCCAATAATAAAGGCCTCACGCCGACCAATGGCAATCCAGGTTAGAATCACCACCGAGAGGGTGGCAAACAGCAGCTTTTTTATCAGGCTGGTCGCCTTGTTATCGGCGGTTTCACCGTAATTTCGGGTAACCGTGACCTCGACACCCTCCGGAATCAATATCCCTCGCAGTTGCTCAATACGCTGAACCACCTGCTCTGCCACATCCACCGCATTTGTGCCCGGTTGCTTGGCCACAGCAATTGTTACCGCTGGGAATTCACCTCGCGCCATTACGCCTTTTTCGGCAACCGCCTGGCCAGTGCCAAACCAGACATACTGCTCGGGCTGATCAGAGCCAATATGCACTTCAGCAACATCGGCTAAGTAGACTGGCCTGCCCTTTTCGACACCCACCACCAGTTGGCCAATCTCTTCGGCGCTACTGAAAAAATCACCCACTCGCACCTGAATTTCGCGGTTATCGCGAATCATCACTCCCGCTTCACTGGAGACGTTAGCCCGCTGTAGTGCATGGCTTAACTCATCAATCGCGATGTTGTAACCGGCCAATTTTTGCAAATCGAGCAGGATATGTACCACCTGATCAGGGCTGCCTAGGGTGTAGATATCCCGTGTACCTTTAACCCGCTTCAGCTCAACTTCAATCGCGTGAGCAACTTTAGATAGTTCGGTAGCCCCGACCTGATCTTCTTCACTCCACAGCGTGAGCGAGACAATAGGTACATCATCTATCCCCATCGGCTTAATAATGGGCTGTAACACCCCAACATTGGGTGGAATCCAATCACTGTTGGAGTGTATGGCGTTATAGAGGCGAACAATGGCATCGGTTCGCGGCTCGCCCACTTCAAAGCTAACCGTTAACAGCGCCATGCCGGGTTTGGAGACCGAATAGACATGCTCTACCCCTTGCAACTCTGAAAGCACCTGCTCTGCGGGCGTACTGACTAACGCCTCAACCTGACGCGCTGAGGCACCGGGAAATGGAATAAATACATTGGCAAAAGTGACATCAATTTGCGGCTCCTCCTCTTTCGGAGTCACCATAACGGCAAACAGCCCCAGCAACAGGCCGACTAACGCCAGCAGTGGCGTAATTTCAGTCTGAAGAAAGCGCTTGGCGATACCACCAGAGAGGCCCAGCGTCGAATCACTCATCGATTACTCTCCCGTCTGCTGACGCTGCTTAAGCAAAATACCGGCACGCAGCGGCTCCAGTGAAACCTGCTCCCCCTCATGCAACCCGGCTAACACCTCGGTACGCCCATCCTCCAGATGCCTACCTAAACGAACTTGCCGAAAAGAGAGTGAATCACCCGCTTTCACATAAACTGCACTTAACTCACTACGCTGAACAACCGCTTTGGGTTCAATCGCCAATGCGCGGAAAGAGCCTGCGCTAAAGGCCACTTTCACCATCATGCCAGGGTAGATGCCCTCCATGCCGCTGGGCAAACCCACTCGAACAGTGAAGCCATGGGTAATCGGGTCGGCGTAAGGATAGACAACAATCGCCTCACTAACGAAAGCTCTCTTCTCATCTGCAGCAAAAATCACCTTTGCCGTACTATTTTTTCTAACCCGTTCAATATAGTGTTGCGGAACAGAGACATTGACCCGCATATCATCTACTGCAAAGCCGCTCATCAGTGGCTGCCCTACATTGGCCATCTCACCCGGTTCAATGTGGCGAGCGACCACAATACCGCTAAAAGGTGCTTTGATAACGGTATAGCCGAGTTGCTCTTTTGCTTGCTGGTATTTGGCTTGCGCTCCTTTCAAGCGTTGCTCACTGGTATTGAGATCCGCAACCGCCTGGTCAAATACTGAAACAGAGACCAGCTTTTTATCTCGTAAATCCGCGAGGCGCTTATGCTCTGCCCGGCTCTTGGTATAATGGGCTTTCGCCTCTTGCAACGCTGCATCGGCGACACTCAATTGCGACTGCTGCTGCTTATCACGCATCCGGATAATCACGCTGCCCTGCGGCACAAAATCGTCCACATCAAAGTTAACCTCGGTGACACGACCCGATGTTTGAGCCGAAAGAGTCGCTTGCTGAACAGCCTCTATAACACCATCATATGTGACCTGCTGAACATAGGTTTTGTACTCCAACAACTGCACCGGCATCGACTCTTCAGCGCTCACATGGGCAATACTCAACAGAAAAAACAGTACCACCATTATCGTTATTTTATTCATTTTCACTTGCCTGCCTCACGGGAACTTTTTCCTTGCTACCTAGTCTATATCAGTAAATGCTAATATACAACCACCAAAAAATATGGATCGTAACTATTCAGCGTGTTTAGATTTTTCTTCAAATCGAGGCATTTTCGCACGGAGAGAGGGAGCATATAGGGAATATGTGACCGATTGAGTACAAAAATAACAAAGAGTTGAAGCAAAAGATAAATACGCTGAGTAGTTACCATGAATCCTGACAAAAACCCAAAGAGACGCTACACTCTGCCTCGTAGAATCGCAAAAGGCCTCGCCATGCTACAAAAAACAAAACTACTGCTCATCACACTACTCCTCAGCGCTTGCAGTACGAACACTGTCCATCTGAAGCTGGATGCCATTACCGCGCCAGATTACTCAGTCAACAATCAATCGTATCTACTGCTAAGTGGTGATCCCAAGGTCAACCGCGATGACCTCTACTTCAAAGAGTTTAGCCGCTATGCCCAACAAGCTCTCACAGAAGCCGGACTGCACAGCACCAGCCCTGGGGAGTCTGCCCAGCAGAAAATATACTTCAGCTTTGGTATTAACAGCGGCATCACTGAAAGCCACACCTACAGCACACCCGTCTATGAATACACGGGGGGCGAAAATATTACGATCAAAGAGAAAACAATCCAAGATGGCGCTATCGCCACCACCACAACTGAACTCTACGCCCCCTACCGTTATCGACTGGTCGGCAGAGAGCTGCGCTCCAGCGAAACCACTACCTATAAAAGTTATATCCGGCTGGAAGGGCGCAGTAACGATGAGCACGCAAAACAGCTCTGGATGATCACCGTTGAGGCGAGCAGCTCAAGCAATGATTTGCGAGTGTTAATCCCGCTGATGCTCAGCAAGGCTCAACCCTTTATCGGTAAAAATAGCGGAAAAATAATAGAGATCAAAACATCTCAAAGTGACCCTGCGATAGAGCAGTTTATTGATAGAACTAAGCAATAACGACCTGTGTAGAGACCAAGGAGTGGTCACAAATGAAATATCCACCGCCCCTGTGGCTGATATGGCTGCTTATCATCACCCCCTGTCACACGCTCTACTCAGCAGAACCACCGCCACTGCCGCTGGCTCATAAATACCAAAAGAGTATCGAGATCGAGCAATATTGGGTAAGTGAGAAACTTGATGGTGTGCGTGCTTATTGGGATGGGCGTGAGTTAATCTCAAAAAATGGCAACCCCTTCCCCGCACCCAAGTGGTTTACCGACGCACTGCCTACTCATAAGCTGGATGGTGAACTCTGGATCGGTCGAGGCCAATTTGAAAAACTCCTCAGCACCATTCGACAGCGGCCAACCAACCACAAGCTGTGGCATAAAGTGCGCTATATGGTTTTTGACCTTCCGCTAGAAGCGACTCCTTTCGAACAACGCTTAGTAAAACTCAAACAGATAATTGATACCCACCCAAGCCCCCACTTACAGATGGTCAAACAGTATCAGTTATCCAGCCATACCAAACTGAAAGAAAAGCTGGAGCAGGTTGTCGCCGCCGGTGGTGAGGGGTTAATGCTGCATAAAGGGAGTGCCTACTACAGAGCGGGGAGAAGCAACAATCTGCTTAAAGTGAAAATATACCAAGATGGTGAAGCCACCGTAATCGGGCACCACCCCGGAAAAGGAAAATACAGCGGCATGTTAGGCTCGCTATTGGTTGTTGATGGCAAAGGCAAAACATTCAAACTGGGTAGCGGCTTGAGTGACCAACAGCGCAAAAACCCACCACCCATTGGCAGCACAGTCACCTACACATTCACGGGGAAAACCCTCAATGACATACCTAAGTTCGCCAGCTTTCTGCGCGTCCGTAATGAACCGTGACCATCAGCAGAGCTTTGCACGAAAAATAGTTTTCGTACCAAGCTCTCAATAAAAATCATCATCTTTATCATCATCATCCAGAGTGAGCCGTTTGGAGTGATCTTTTGCGGGCGGTGCTACGGGTGAGCCCATATTTCTCTCCACAAAAGAGTGAATAAGCCATATACACCCCCATAATAGCGCTAAATAGAGATGGTAACTCACACGATCAAAAGAGAGATCAAAGACAGATAGCAAACGGTAGCTTACGATATAGGTAATATAGGCAACCCCTGCAAACAGATAGGGCCACCACTGCCGCTCACCAAAGATAAACCAGAACACCACACCAAAATAGACAACACCCATCGCCAGGTTCAAACGAAACATCCGTTCAATATCCACATTGGCCGCCAAAATCAGCTCTACCAGCAACAAAATAATCAACAATGTTTTATGGTGGCGAAAGTGCACAATAAGTTCCTAATAAAATGTGGACTTAATGTACAATAGCGCAAATTATCAGCGATATGAAAGATAACCACGTTATGAGCACTAAAATAAAAATACTATACCTCGCCCTTGCCATACTCATCGTCTACACCCTGTGGCCCTCTGGCGGGGAGCAACAAGAGATAACTCAAGCGGCTATTATCAGCGAAAATGAACAGGGTGAGATGACTGTATTTGGTGTCGTTTTAGGCAAAACAACCCTAGGTGAAGCGGAAATAATCTTGGGCAGTCGAGCCAAACGGGCGCTCTTTATTATGCCCCCTGAAATAGATGAGCAAGGCAATGAACTTACCCCGGAACACAATGTGGAAGCCTTTTTCCCCAGCCTGCCGGATAATAGCAAGATGCTGCTTGGGCTGCACTCCAAAGAGTCAGAGCTAGAGCAGATTCGCTATAAGGCCCATGGCCCCATCGCCTTCCCTTCCGGTAATATAAAACTGGAGATTGATGATCAACAACAGGCGATGGTAAATAACATGCCGGTGATCACCCTGACTTCAATTCCACGCATCAAACTGGGGCCTGAAGATATCAGCAATAAGTTTGGCGAACCCGCTTTGGTACATGTGCAAGAGGAGATTCTCCACTTTCTCTACCCAAAAATAGGGCTGGACGTTATTCTAGACAAGAGTGGAGAAGCGCTGTTACAGTTTGTGGAGCCCAGCAAATTCTCCCAAGTATTAAGCTCGCTAGATCTTGATAAAGAAGCACTCACTAACCCCGATACGCCGCCCCAAGAGCATAACGACGAGCCACTCTAATGGAAATATTACTTGCAAGTGCCTTCACCATCGGCCTATTGGGTAGCCTTCACTGCATCGGCATGTGTGGTGGCTTAGTGACTGCAATCACCATGAGCCGTGAAAAAGTATGGTGGCCCGGTCTTATCAGCTACCAGTTGGCGCGTGTTGGCAGCTATATGGTATTGGGTGCTATTATCGCCACCATTGGTATTAATCTTCATGGTGATAATGGACTGCAATCAGCTCAGATTTGGTTAGGCTATTTTGCGGCTGCGATTATGATTCTGTTTGCCTTGAATCTGGGTGGCTGGATGCCAGACCCATTAAGCCGCCTCACCGGCACAATAATGCGCGTAACCGGCCTCGGTCGCTGGAGCAAGCAAGCCAATGAACAGGATAAACTCCCGCCTTGGCTGATGGTGGGCATGCTCAACGGCTTGCTGCCCTGCGGCCTCGTCTATGCCGGTTTAGCACTTAGCTTGACGGCCAGTTCACCACTTGAGGGGGCGCTGGTGATGCTTGCATTTGGAGCCGGTACAATTCCCGCCATGCTGTTTACACCCTACCTAATGCGCGCCCTGACACCCCAACTTCGCGGTACGCTCTTAAAAGTAGCTGCAGTTGCGCTGATTATTCTGGCGATCTTTACCGCCAGCCGCAATCTACTTCACGGTGACCACAACCATACAGCGGGCAATACCCCCCAGTCACATGCCGATCATGTAATGCCTCAATCCGCAGAGCATCCTCATATGCATCACAGTGAACAGAGCCCGGCAGCTACTCCAGCTGAAATGAACCACCACCATTAAGGAGAGAGATCATGATCATAAAAAGATATGGGCTGGCAATTGTAGCTGCGCTATTTATTGGCGGCCATGTCAATGCCGCTGACATCATGGCGGGCGAGGCATTCTCTGCCAACTGCACCTCGTGCCATGGTAATAATGGCATCAGCCCCAGCGCAGAAGTCCCTAACTTGGCAGGGCAGCTGCCCGACTACATTGTAAAACGTGTTAATTCATTTCGTGATGCTAAGCAGGGTGACAGCCTAATGCATGGCCTCGCCAACCTACTTAACAATCCGCAGGATATCGAAAATGTTGCGGCCTATTACGGCTCGCTACCCCGGGCTCGCTATAAAAGCACCAATAAATCACTGATTGAAGCGGGGAAAAGAGTCTATTTTGGCACTTATAATTGCAGTCTGTGTCATGGCAGCGATGGCAGAGGAGAGTCACCCACTAATGGCGCTACATCTCCCATGGTTGTGGGACAGAGCAAACGCTATATTTTGAAGGCACTGTATGATTTCCGAACCAATAAACGCACCAGTAATGAAGGTTATATGATGAACCTTATTTTGCCCTCCGTTTCGGAGGAAAATATCGATGCGGTTGCTGAGTACCTATCCAGTCAGTAGCCACTGCTTTCTCACAAAAAAAGCCCCCACCTTCATCGGTGGAGGCTTTTTCGCAGCAGACTCTCCAGCCCGACAAGCTCCTAGGAAAGCTTTGATTAAGAGCTGGGTGAATTTAGGCTGAGAGGAAATCGTTCTTATTTATTCCGAAATGCGCAGTAATAGCCGCTCTATTGGTGTTGTTTTCGGGATAAATGACGGTGATTTCAGCCAGCATAAAACATTCATGACTTGATCAGAGCTTCCCTAGGGAGGCTACTTGCTCTCCCCGCCATAGCGCTTCATTAAGCTCCAGACCAAGGCAACAAACTCTTGACGATTCAATTGTGGCACGCCGAGCAGCACTAGTGAAAAGCGATAATCCCCAACATAAAGCGGCCAAACACCAATACGACTGGCACCGAAGGCATCAACAGCACCCCATGCCTGGGTGGTGACACCTAAGTGCTTCTCCATCCGTTTTGCATGGCGATCCTGCACAGAGAGTAGATCAGCCGTCAGTGCCGACAACGCCTCGGCAGTGGGGTCATCAACCCCACTGCGAGCCAATGAAAAGCCATTATCATCCACTAACAGCCCTTTACCTATCGAGGAGAGTTGCGGAATAAGTGTCGCCATCTCCTCCCCAATACCCGCGTCATGTATCTCCTTCGCCTCCTTGAGGCCATGAATCCATGACATGGTCTGCGCCTGGTGCAATAGGGCGAGCGCCTGCTGTTCATCATCAACCCCCAGCCATTCACAGAGTTTGTTGATCTCAGCCTTTGGACAAGATTGAAAGCTTAGGATATGGCGTAAAAGATCACGGGTAGGGTCATCCTCTGCACTGGAGACGGCGTGAAAAGCACCGGCCGGTGTAGGGTATAAATAGAGGTCATCCGCCAATTGATAGTCAGACAAGCGTGCTTCCTTGTATGTAATGTTACGATCTGTTTTTAAAATGCTCATCAAGCGCCTGCCAAGACATTGGAGCCGCCAATGAACGCCCTGAAAAGCGGTAATAACTGGCCTGAAAGGCATTGACCAGCTGATGCTCACGATAGAGTGCCAGCAGCTTTTCGCATGCGTTCTGATCACCCGGATCTGCATCAACTCGTTGCTCTAGCAGACGACAAGCCTGCTCAATATTGCCCGCATCGATGTACTGCTGAACCAGTACTACACCATCATCCTGCTGGCAAGCAATACCCGCCTGAGAGACCAAGGGGAAATTTTCAACCCCACCTTGTGACAGCCGAGAGTAACTACCATCCGGCAGCTGCTCATCTGCACGTAAACCGGTTTGCAATCGTTGTGTCAAAAACTGCAGCTGATCTGCCTGAAGCTTCTCCGATACATGCATGAGTAGCGAGTGCCGAAGATCATAGCCCAGATCGCCCAGTACAATGAAAAGATCAGCCATTGCGCTAAATATAGCAAAAGCATCCCCTCGAGAAAATCGCATCAAAACACGCTGTGTATGCGAACGAAGATCTCGTGGGTTACGCTCAATACGCCGCTGCAAGTGCTCGGCGTATGCGTTGTTGGATACCGCCGCAGAGAGTTTTGGGTAGAGCTCTTTGCTATCAGGTAACAAGCTCGCCTCACCGCCTGAAATACCACCAACAGCTAACGCAGCCCCTTTTTCTGATTGTGTGACTAACTGATAATACTCCATCCGAATCAGTTATCCGGTACCGTTTGCACGGGCATCGTCTAACATGCCATCAATTTCGATATTAACCAGTCGCATTAACAGCGCCTCTTTAATACCGGATGCCTTGTCCACAGCAACAAACATATTACGTTGATAACTCTCTGATATTAAAGCCATAACAGCTGCTTGCAATGAATGCAGTGCCTTGATCACCGCCTTGGCTTCATTCGCCTCTAAATGTTCAAGAGCGTTCGAGCTTAGGTAGGTCAAAATCCAACCCCACATACCAGAGACCATCGCATTATTCACTTTGCGTTTAATATGCACTAGACCAACAAATGTTTGCCACTGCCAATACGCATCATCGAAAGGGCCATTCAAGGTACGTCGATACCAGTCTCTCAACGTCTGCTCACGAGCAGCACGCTCATCATCAGTAAAAACGGCACGTGTCACACTATAGGAGTAGACAGAGTTGTAAAACCCCTCCACAAGCCCGTCCTCAAGCGTCAATAACACATCCTTGTTTCGAATTAATGCTTGAGCATCCTCATCATTAAAACGGACACATTCGGGTATTTGTTCGATAATTTCATTTGTCATGATTATATTGCCCCACCGATTGTGTTGTGATTAGCCCAAAACCTTACGCACTTCCTGTGCCGCCGAGCTGGCCTCCAGCCGAACAAGCCCTAGGTTACCACGCGATGGCGCACGCACGGCCAAAACACTGTTATCACCCGCAAGGTAGATAAGCAGCAGGCCATCACGTCCCTTTACCATCACCTCTTCTGGTTCACCCAAAGAGGCATTTTGTGAAATTCTGTTCCCCAAGCCCGATGCCGCCGCACTCACAGCGGCCACTCGTACAGCATCCTCTTCTGCGAAATCAGTCGCGATTGAGAGACCCTCATCACTGGCAATCATCACGCCTGAGATATCCGGTACATTCATTCGCAGCTCTTTGGTTATTTTATTTAGATCGTCTTGCTTGCTCATTATGCGTCCCCGTTGTTGTTACTTGGTTCTGTTGTTTGTTTATAACGACTATCATCTGCGGTTCTTAAACTTTCACCATCTCGCTCTAGGCAAAATGAAGAGCCGACCTTATGCTTAAATTTAGTTTTTTTATGATGTACGGGCGAGGGAAAGGCTGTCACAACCCCTTTTTTAGGCCGACTAACCACCTCCTTTTCACGCAGTGCAGCAGATCGCCGCTTTATCAGTTCAGCCTCTTCACATGCATTGCAAAAATTAATTACCATCGGTAGTGAAACAGAGGTCATCTGAGCTAAACCGATAATATCTATATTGTGTGAAACCAGATATTTCGCAAGCTTCATATGCTCCATACAGTGGGGCACTCGCTTAAAGTCAGGCATACGCTTCAAGTGAAGCAGGTCATTTGGCACCAGAGCCTCCATTAAACGACCCTCGGAACCAAAGAGTGCCGCCGTATAGAACAGTGCCCATAGTGGCTGAACAATACAACCGGCCATCACATCATCAAGGTCAGCCGATGAAACCTCTTGCACCTTAAATTTATAAGCCGCCATGGAGAATAGCTCCACCTCACGATCCAAAGGATCAATGGAACCGAACACCCCCCTCTCCGGAGAGATAACCAGAGCCGGAAGCCTCAAATGAGTAATCACAACAGACTGGTTTTTATCAACAATTGAATGCAACAGCCCCATCAGTCGGGTGTATTGATAGAAGCGCATGGCAGGGCGATTAAGCATCTGCATCATCTCCATCGCGGGCTTTTCACGCCGAGGCTTTTGCTGCTCATCAAACAGGCCACTGCGAGGCAGGTAAGTATGCTGACGAAGAGGGGGGCGATGAAAAGAGGGCTTTTCAATGGAGGGTGGAGCGAGAAGCTCTTCGGGAGCGGAAACTTCAGCTGCTTCAACTGCTTCAACTGCTTCAGCTGCTTCAACTGCTTCAACTGCTTCAACTGCTTCAACT
>JALSJH010000067.1 GCA_026989455.1 Chromatiales bacterium
CTGCTTCAACCACGAGTGTTTCAGTCACATCACTCGCTGGCAACACCGCTGATTCATCTGCGATATAGACATCATCCAACACCGGGGGATCGACTAAATCATCCTCCAGCTCCTCAATCGTTGAATCAACGTCTACTTGTACAACCGGTTCATCCTGCGGCGCATCCAGTACCGCTGGTTTTTCATATGGGATTCGTCGCTCTATAGCAGCCAATGCACTTGCCGTGACTGGGGACTCTCCATCCGAACGTTTAACCAGGTGAAGCTGACCTTCAAAGCCCTGAAGCAGGGAGACTACCGCTCGATAGCTGAGCGGCAGCGCGGTATGGTGAAGGGCTGAAGAGTCCTTCAACTCTTCGCTTGAACATTGGATGAAAATAGCGGAAGAGTCTATCGCCACTATTTCATCAATCCACTCATTCGCGACCGGTGTATCGACATTAATAAAAATAACCGATGCAGGCTGTGAATAATGGGCTAACTGCCAGTGACCAATCTCTAGGCCAGCAGCAACTTCAAGTGCAGCACGCAGTGCCCCTTGTTCTTTTTCACTTAATCCAAGCGCAGCAACTGTTAGCAGCATAGTTTTATTTACTCAATCGTCAGCCAACAGGAAAATAGCGTAGGCCTACTTCCCTGTTAGCGCCTAACCAAAAAAACATCAAATTCAGTATGAATTTACCGTATAAAAAGCAAGCTGGTTACCCTCCCTGTTTTCACCCAAACACTTTACACACGAATCATGAAGCAATATTTGATCCAAACCTTGTAGATAATGGTAAAGAAAAAACAAACCGCCGTGTGACAACAGATTATCAACTCAACACCAGCTCGGATCATACACCACAAAGATGACAAAAATGTGGTAATAGACATCAAAGCAGGAGATTCACTCCCAATTGTTTCAATCAAGTTGCAACGTTCGCACTGAATAAGGGCAACAACAAAATGAGCTTCACACTCTACGCCATTACCTAGCTGTCAATTTTCTGACGAAATAGCCGCCAAAAAAAGCCAGCCATTAAACAGAATTGGATAAAAAACCAGAGACAACTCATAGGCATTCGGGCGGTTGCACAATATCTTGAGAAAAAGCCAAGGAATCTCTGATTAAGTCTGGATGAATTTAGGCTGAGAGGAAATTGTTCTCATTTGTTCCGAAATGCGCAGTAATAGTTGTTCTATTAGTGCAATTTTCGGGATAAATGAGGGCAATTTCAGCCAGCATAAAATATTCATGACTTGATCAGAGCTTCCCTAACTATCTAACATCATAGATTGGCACACCAGCGGTGTGCAGTGCCATCTGTATGGTTCGTGTAGCATCCAAAATCATACGAATAGCGACAGGGTAATCACCCTCAGCACTCTTATCCAAGGCTTGTTGTGCCATCGCTCTGCCTTGCGCTCTATATTGGGCAATCTCTGCCAGAGTTTTTGCATCTGGCTGCATCTGCCTTATGGCAATGGGAATGAGCTCTTCATAGCCCAAATAGCGGCGATGCTCATAGATAAATTCAAGTTTTGGCGTACTGATATCCAACTTTACGACAATATCATGGCCATCTAAGGTATCCCGCAGCGCGGCTGTGATTAGAGTGCGCACTCGCTCGGCTATTTCGGTCGCAGCCACATAGCGCTGCTTCGATGCCAAAGTAGCCGCTTCAGACAACAGCCACTCAACCAGCTCTTTATCAAAGCCAGTCACCGGATGACCATCTGCACTCTTTTGTCGTAAATGAGCCTTTTTAAAGGCGTTGATCGAGGTGATGGCGCGCTGGTATTGCTCGCGATCAATTTCATGCTGAGGCCGACCCAGCTCGATGGGTGATACCACCGGATAGGCCACAACACCTATCTGTTGGTGATCAAGCAAGCTTTTAATCGCCACAGCGATATGTTCCTGCGCGGTCTGCATCAGGATTGATGCCTCGCCAAATCGCTCCTGCTGAGCATACGATTCAGCTTCATGCATCAACAAATCAACCTCTTCCCGGTTGTAACGATGCTGATTATTTTCTACGCCTTGTGAAACAAGCTTGTCATAGTGGCGTTGATACGCCGCAATAAAGAGAGGGATTCCCTCTTTCAGTGAAAGGTAACGTCTTTTTTCTCGAAGCTGTAACGGCCCTTCACTCGAGAGTTGTTTCAGCAACAATAGCGACTCATTAAGCTGCGACATAGCCCGCTCACTATTGCCCTCATCCCACGAGGAGCTAGCGGCTGAGAACAGCTTTTCAGCCTCTTTGCGAGTATCACTCTCAGCAGCAGCGGGCAGACGGCGCTCAATCAGCCCAAAGAGCATGACGGCATAAGCGTGTCGCTGCTGGTACATCAACGATGGGTGCTCTTGCATCACAACATCATTGGCAGCACTGCTTGATGCGATAACGGGGGTAGTGAGCAGCAGCCAGCAAGAGAGCGCAACCACACACAGTCTAAAAAGGGGGTTCACCATGACTACTCCGAGGATACCTGCTGGCCAACAGCCCAGCTTACTAACGCACCTCACAATATAAGCGTAGCAGTCAAAACCTTAAACCACAAAAAAATAACGCGATAAACTATCGCAGAAATATAACGGCATAACAGCTAAGAAAAATTACCATAGGCACCCAAGCCAGCGAACGATCCAACACCTTTAAGTCGTGCCAGCGAAAAACAGAAAAACCCGCCAAGCCAAGCCAGACAGGCCATGAATACATACCCAGCATCGCCACTCGCTCTACTAATTTACGCAGCATTTCAGGGTCGTGGGATTCGACGGGAACAGCCAGTATGACCGACATATACTGCCACATCCCAACCATTGGAAAAAAGGCGATAACAATTCCAATATATAGAATAACGCGTGGATTCATACTAACCTCTAGTGTTCACGTGTAGATAAGAAACGAATATCTGGCCACCGCTCAATCGTCAACTGAAGATTAACGCGGGTGGGGGCAACATAAGCGAGATCCCCGCCCCCATCAATGGCAAGATGATCAGCCGCTTTGCGTTTGAACTCTTCAAGTGTTTTTTCATCATCACACTCGACCCAGCGCACAGTAGCCACATTAACAGGTTCAAACAAACATTCAACGTTATACTCATCCTTAAGCCGATGGGCAACCACATCAAACTGAAGCACCCCAATCGCACCCACAATAAGGTCATTGTTAGTCATTGGCTTGAAGAGCTGAGAAGCCCCCTCCTCACAGAGTTGATCCAGCCCCTTCACCAACGCTTTTTGGCGCAGGGGGTCTTTGAGTCGGGCGCGACGAAACAGCTCGGGTGCGAAGTGGGGAATACCTGTGAATTTCAGATCTTCACCCAAGGTAAAAGCGTCACCAATTTGAATGGTACCGTGGTTATGCAAGCCGATAATATCACCCGCGCAAGCCGTTACAGCATGCTCCCGCTGGCCAGCCATAAAAGTGATGGCATTAGGAACCTTCACATCGCGGCCAATTCGTACATGCCGCATCTTCATCCCCTGACGAAACTCACCCGAGCAGATACGCATAAAGGCAATTCTATCGCGATGCTGTGGATCCATATTGGCTTGAATTTTAAATATAAAACCGCTAAACGCCTCTTCAGTTGCAGGAACCACGCGGCTATTGGTAGGACGGGGAAGTGGTGCCGGCGCATACTCGGCAAAGGCATCCAGCAGCTCCTTTACACCAAAGTTATTAATTGCTGAACCAAAAAACACCGGGCTTAAATCACCACTCAAATAGGCATCCAGATCAAACGCATGACTCGCACCCCGAACCAGCTCCACCTCTTCACGAAAATCGACCGCCATCTGGCCAAAAAGCTCATCAAGCCGTGGGTTATCCAATCCCTGAATCACCTCTCCCTCTTGTATTTTACCCCCATGGGTCGAGCTAAAAAGATGGACCGCATTAGTAACCAGGTTAAACACCCCCTTAAACTCCTTACCCATACCAATGGGCCAGGTAATGGGCGCACACTGGATTTTTAGCACCTCTTCAACCTCATCCAAAAGGTCAATGGGATCACGACCTTCACGATCCAGTTTATTAATAAACGTGATAATGGGGGTATCGCGCAGCCGACAAACCTCCATCAACTTAACCGTGCGATTCTCAACACCTTTAGCGCAATCAATGACCATCAGAGCAGAGTCAACGGCGGTTAGAGTACGATAAGTATCCTCAGAGAAATCCTCATGCCCCGGAGTATCAAGCAGATTCATAACCCGTCCATTATGAAGAAACTGCATCACGGATGTGGTAACAGATATACCACGCTGCTGCTCAAGCGCCATCCAGTCAGATGTCGCATGTCGCGCCGCCTTTCGCCCCTTAACACTACCTGCCAACTGAATAGCACCACCAAATAACAACAGCTTCTCAGTCAGCGTTGTTTTACCCGCATCCGGGTGGGAGATAATAGCAAA
>JALSJH010000068.1 GCA_026989455.1 Chromatiales bacterium
CCACCTCTTTATCGGCTTCGAATCCGGCTATCTGTTCGCGGGGTAGGCGTTGTTTGATGCGTTTTTCAATGATTTTGAAGTGGTGGTATTCATCATGGCTGATGAGTGATATGGCTAGGCCGGTTTCACCGGCACGGCCTGTGCGTCCGATGCGGTGGATGTAGTCGTTGGGTGAGCGGGGTAGCTCGAAGTTAATGATGCAGGGGAGCCGCTCGATGTCGATGCCGCGTGCGGCGACATCGGTGGCAATCAGCACTTTTATGCTGCCTTGTTTGAACCCTTGTAGTGCTTTGATACGGGCGCTTTGGCTCTGGTCTCCGTGGAAAATGGCGGCGTTGATGTTGGCTTTTTGTAGTTTTCCAAGTAGTCGGTTGCAGCTCTTTTTTGCGCTACAAAAAACCAGCAGCTGAGGCCATTTTTCGCTGTTAATTAAATGGATTAACAGGGCGTTTTTCTTCTCCCGGTTAACGGTAATAACACGCTGTTGTAGCTGCTCTTTTGGGTGTGGGGTGCTGTCATTTATCTCAAACGGTTGGTGGAGTAGCTGTTTGATGAGTGGGCGCAGTGAGTCGGGGAGAGTGGCTGAAAACAGCATATTTTGCCGTTTGTGGGGCGCTAGTGTGAGGATGTTGTTGAGCTCTTCCTGGAAGCCGAGGCTGAGTAGTTTGTCTGCTTCATCCAGTACCAGGGTGCTTAGGTTGTCGAGGTTGATGGCGTTGGATGAAATAAGATCCAGCAGGCGGCCCGGGGTTGCGATCAGAATCTCTGCGCCACCCCGAAGTGTCATCATTTGTGGGTTGATTTTTACGCCGCCATAGACGCTGACAACTTTGGGTGGCAGAGGCATATCCTGAGCATATTGCTGGATTGAGTGGCCAATCTGTAGTGCCAGTTCGCGGGTGGGAACCAGTATCAGGCTGTTGATGGCGTTGCCACGTTTTGCGGGGCGGCTTGGCCGGTTTAGATAGTGCTGCAAGAGTGGTAAAGCAAAGGCGGCGGTTTTACCTGATCCGGTTTTTGCGCTGGCCAGTAGATCGCGCCCAGTCAGCGCTGCTGTAATCGCGTTGCTCTGGATGGAGGTGGCTTGCGAGTAGCCGCACTTTTTCAGGCTGCTGAGAAGTGACTCATCCAAGTCGAGGTTGCTAAAGCGGGTGCCGCTGGGTTGATTTGTCATGGTGTGGGTGGCCGGGTGCAGGTGAAGTGGGTTGCTTTATACCATGGCGCTGCGGGGGTGCGCCAGACTGGTTTGCTTCATGGTGACGATTCAAGGTAAAATGCGCGTGAATTTAAAGAATTTCCATGCCCGCGACCATTCGCGGGTTTATTTTATGTAAAATCCGAGATCTCTGCCTCTATTTGTGTCGGGGTCTCAGTCAGTTAGTTGGGAGAATTTTAATGGCTGTCGAACGTACTATCTCTATCATCAAGCCAGATGCGGTTGCTAAAAATGTAATTGGTGATATCTATAACCGTTTTGAAAAGGCGGGTTTGACGATTATTGCGGCACAAATGAAGCAGTTGAGCCGTGAAGAAGCGGAAGGTTTTTATGCGGTTCATAAGGAGCGCCCCTTTTTCAACGATTTGGTTAGCTTCATGATTTCTGGGCCGGTGATGGTTCAGGTTCTGGAAGGTGAAGATGCGATTGCGGTTAATCGGGCGTTGATGGGTGCGACTAACCCGGCTGAAGCTGATGCGGGTACTATTCGTGCAGATCATGCGGTCTCTATTGATGAGAATGCGGTACACGGTTCGGATGCGCCTGAGACAGCGGCCGTTGAGATCAGCTACTTTTTCCCTAATGGTGTTTGTGCGCGCACCCGCTAAGCTGAGGTAACTTTTTCGATGTCTACAGAGGCTGTCGGTAAAATTAATTTGCTCGACCTCGATCGAAAAGGAATGGAGGCCTTTTTCGCCAGTATGGGTGAGAAGGCCTTTCGTGCTTCACAGCTGATGCAATGGATTCACCAACGTGGTATCACTGATTTTGATGAGATGAGCAACCTGAGTAAGGTGATGCGCGAACGTCTGAAAGAGATGGCGGTGGTGCATATTCCTGAGACAGTTGTTGAGCAAGATTCGCAAGATGGTACCCGCAAATGGTTGCTGCGTCTGGATAGCGGTAACTCGATTGAAATGGTGTATATCCCCGAGGATGATCGAGGCACTTTGTGTATCTCATCTCAGGTAGGCTGTGCACTGGCATGTAGCTTCTGTTCTACTGCACAACAAGGATTTAATCGTAATCTCTCCACAGCAGAGATTATTGGCCAGCTCTTTTTGGCAAAAAAGACCCTAGAGCAAGATATGAGCGACACCACTAAACGGGTGGTGACGAATGTGGTTATGATGGGCATGGGTGAACCGTTGCTTAACTTCGATAACGTAGTTAAGGCGATGAACCTGATGATGGATGATTTTGGTTATGGGCTGTCAAAACGGCGGGTAACATTGAGCACGGCAGGTGTGGTGCCCGCCATGGATCGCCTTAAAGAGGCGTGTGATGTGGCGCTGGCGGTCTCACTGCATGCGACCACCGATGCGTTGCGTGATGAGCTGGTGCCGATTAACAAGAAGTATCCAATCAGCGAGTTAATGGCGGCTTGTCGCCGTTATCTGGACCGAGATGGGCGGCGCAAAATAACATTTGAGTATGTGATGCTTAAAGGGGTCAACGATCAGCCTGAACACGCCAGACAGCTGATAAAGCTGATGAAAGATGTGCCTGGCAAGGTTAACCTGATCCCTTTTAATCCATTTCCCGGCTCAAAGTATGTCTGCTCGAGCCGTAACGCTATCTTCCGTTTTCGCGATCTCTTGCAGCAGGGTGGAGTGATTACGATGACCCGGAAAACACGCGGTGAAGATATTGACGCGGCGTGTGGGCAGTTAGCAGGTAAAGTGATCGACAAGACGCAACGTACACAGCGCAAAACCATTCCCATTAGAGGTGTCGCAAAGTGAAATTAGGTTTATTAGCTGTAGTCATTGTTACGTTGTTGGTGACGGGGTGCTCCTCCAATAGTAAGCGTCTGGAGCATGAATCATCTCATCGACTGGCTGAAACCCAGGTTCGACTGGGGATGGGCTACATGCAGAAGGGTGATTTGGATATTGCACTGGGCAAATTAAAAAGTGCGGTGGCAACCGCTGATGATTATGCCCCGGCTCATAACGCCATTGCGATCCTCTACATTCAACTGGGGCAAATAGATAAGGCGGATGAGCACTATAAGAAGGCACTGAAAGTCGCTGAGGATGATAGTGGCGTGGTGCATAATAATTACGGCGCTTTTTTGTGTAATCAACAGCGTTACGATGAGGCTTTCCAGCACTTTATAAAGGCGACCGAGCAGCCGCTTTATAAAACCCCGGCTCTGGCGTATGAGAATGCGGGTTTATGTGCGATGCGCGCAAAAAACTTGCCGCAAGCGGAAGATTCATTCCGCAAGGCGTTGGAAATAAATGGCAAGTTGACGGTTTCCCTGCTTAATATGGCAAGATTGGCGCTGGATAATCAGCGCTACCTTCAGGGGCGTGCCTATATTCAGCGCTATGAAGAGGTGGCTTCACATAATCCGTCCACTTTGCAGTTGGCGATAAAAATTGAACAGGGTTTGAACAGTGAGAGTCGCGTTAAACACTATAAGGATATGTTGAAAAATCGTTTTCCGGACTCAGAACAGGCAGGCCAGCTTACTGAATAGAAGGTAGTGCGGAATGACAAGTGAACCGGTTGATTCAACAGAAGAGAAAGAGGCGGTGCCCCGTGTTGGTGAACAGCTAAAAGCTGCTCGTATCGCACAGGGGAAAGAGCTGCAAGCCGTGGCAGAGGCACTGCATCTTGATCTGGCTACTATTTCAGCGCTAGAAGCGGATGACCAACACCATCTGCCTGCACCTCTTTTTGTTCAGGGTTACATACAAAACTACGCACGCCTGTTGGGCTTGCCCGTCGAGCCACTATTAACACTTTACAAGCAACATGCGCCGAGCACACCTGAGCTGGTCGTGGGTGGCTCAAAGGAGAGGCCAAAACCGGTAATAAGGGTGAATGAGGCGATGCGTTTTACCCAGTACCGCTCGGCTGGTCGTTGGTTGGTGCGGCTGTTTGCGGTTTTGTTGGTACTGTTATTGGCCGCTGTGGTTTGGTGGCTGTGGCCGCAACTCTTCACAGCATCGGTTGAGCCGGAAGTTGAAGCTCAGGTTATGTTTGCCCCGATAGGTGGCTCATCTGACACCATTCGCACTACCGTGATAGAAACACCTGAAGTGGTGATCAGCCCCGATGTTGTCATACCGCGAGAGCCGCTGGAAGTTATCGTTGAAGAGCCCGCAGCGCCTGCTCCCACAATAACCGCTGAGCCGCCACCGCCTGCGGTGGCGGCGCTGGACCAATTAACCATCAGCAGTGAGCACGAGTCCTGGATTGAGGTCGTTGATGCGGAGCAAAAACGTGTGATGTATCGACTGTTTCTTGCCGGCCATTCACACCAGGCTGAGGGTAAAGCACCCTTTAAAGTGTTGCTGGGCTATGCGCCGGGTGTAGAGTTAAGTATTAATGGCCAGTTGTTTGATATTACGCCTCATATTGTAAGAGATAATAGCGCCCGTTTTAGTGCCGAGTAGCATTGAAAGTGCGCGATAGGAAAAGAGCAGATGTTGCCAACTTATACTGTTAAACGTCGTAAATCCCGCCAAATTATGGTGGGCAGTGTCCCTGTGGGTGGCGATGCACCCATTTCGGTACAATCGATGACCAACACTAAAACTCATGATGTGGTGGCGACGGTGGCGCAGATCAAAGCGCTGGAAGCGGTGGGGGCGGATATTGTCCGTGTTTCGGTGCCCGATATGGAGTCGGCTGAGGCTTTTGGTTTGATTCGCCAGCAGGTGGATGTGCCGCTGGTGGCTGATATTCATTTTGACTATAAAATAGCCCTGCGGGTAGCCGAGCTAGGTGTGGATTGTCTGCGTATTAACCCCGGCAATATTGGCCGTGATGATCGGGTGCGTGCTGTGGTGGAGTCGGCTCGGGATAAGAATATTCCCATTCGTATTGGGGTGAACGCTGGCTCCTTGGAGAAGGAGCTGCAAAAAAAGTACCCAGAGCCGTGTGCCGAGGCGATGGTCGAATCGGCCCTGCGCCATGTGGATATACTCGATAAACTTGATTTCCAGAACTATAAGGTGAGCCTCAAAGCATCGGATGTCTTTATGACGGTGGATGCCTACCGTCGTCTAGCGACACAAATTGAACAGCCACTGCATTTGGGGATTACCGAGGCGGGTGGCTTTCGCTCAGGCGCGGTGAAGTCCGCTGTGGGTTTGGGTATGTTGCTGGCGGAAGGCATTGGTGACACCATTCGTGTCTCGCTGGCCGCCGATCCGGTGCAAGAGATTAAGGTGGGTTTTGATATTTTAAAAAGCCTGCATCTGCGCCAGAAGGGGATCAACTTTATCGCTTGCCCCTCTTGCTCACGACAGAACTTTGATGTGATCTCAACGGTCAATGCCTTGGAAGAGCGCCTTGAAGATATTCTGACTCCACTGAATGTGGCGATTATTGGTTGCGTTGTTAACGGTCCGGGTGAAGCAAAGGAGGTGCATGTTGGTCTGACGGGTGGAACACCGAACTTACTCTACATCAACGGCACACCCGATCATAAGCTGGGTAATGAGGGGTTGGTGGATAAGATTGAAGCGGTGGTACGCGCAGAAATTGCCAAGCAGGAGGATCAACAGATCGCCCCGCCACCTAAAGTGATTCCGATTTTAAAATAGGTGCGTTCACGCGCCATTGAATATCAGTAAAGGAAATAACCTTGGCAAAGAAAATTCAGTCGATTCGCGGCATGAACGACTTGCTGCCAGCGCAGAGTAGTGACTGGCAATATATTGAAAACCACTTGCGCCAGGTGGTAGCGGCTTATGGCTATAATGAAATTCGCATGCCCATTGTCGAGATGACTGAGTTGTTTAAACGCTCGATTGGTGAGGTGACCGATATTGTTGAAAAAGAGATGTACACCTTCGAAGATCGCAATGGTGACAGCTTGACCCTACGGCCAGAAGGGACCGCAAGCTGTGTGCGAGCAGCAATGCAACACGGTCTGCTCTACAATCAAACCCAACGCTTGTGGTACATGGGGCCGATGTTTCGCCACGAGCGCCCCCAGCGCGGGCGTTATCGTCAATTTCACCAGATTGGGGTTGAGGCTTTCGGTTTTGACGGGCCGGATGTGGATGCTGAGCTGATTTTTATGTCAGCACGCTTTCTTAATCGTCTCGGTTTGAGTGAGCATGTCACCTTGCAAATCAACTCCTTGGGTAGTCGTGAGACCCGGGTGGCTTATCGTGAAATTTTGGTGGCTTATCTGAATGAGCATCGTGAACAGCTCGATGAAGATAGTCTACGCCGCTTAGAGAGTAATCCATTGCGGATTCTGGACAGTAAAAACCCGAAAATGCAGGGGATGATTCAAACGGCACCTAAGCTGGTAGAGCATCTGGATGAGGCTTCCAAGCTGCATTTTGATACGCTCTGTGCCGCGCTGGATAGTGCCGGTATAAAGTATCAAATTAATCCGTGCCTGGTGCGTGGCCTCGACTATTATGCCAAGACGGTGTTTGAGTGGGTGACCGATAAACTCGGCGCACAAGGTACGATTTGCGCCGGTGGTCGTTTTGATGGCCTAGTGGAGCAGTTGGGCGGTAGGCCAACACCTGCGTGCGGATTTGCAGCCGGTATCGAGCGACTGGTTGAGCTGTTGAAAGAGGTGTCGGGCGAGCGGGGCGGAAATAAAGTTGATGTCTACCTGTTAATGGCGGGTGAGAAGGCTGAGTCGGCGGGTATGGCATTGGCTGAATCACTGCGTGATCAGTTCCCGACACTTCGCTTGATCGCCAACTGTGGCGGTGGCAGCTTCAAGGCGCAGATGAAACGTGCCGATAAGAGCGGCGCTTCAATTGCGTTGATCTTAGGGGCTGATGAGGTTGAACGTGGTGTGGTGACACTCAAATATTTGCGCCTTGAAAAAGAGCAACAGCAGGTTAAAGCAGAGGCTTTGCCTGCATTGATAGACGATGTTTTAAAAACTAAATAGTTACGTATTCGGAGAGAATTAAGTGGCATATGATGCAGTGGAACAGGAACAGGTCGACTCCCTAAAACAGTTTTGGGATAAAAACGGTAAGTCGCTGATTGGCGGTATCGTGGTGGGTTTGGCGCTCTTTTTTGGTTACCAGAGCTGGACGGCGAATAAGGGCGCAGCCGCAGAGGCGGCCTCCATAGAGTATATGGGCATGTTGGAGGCGCTCTCTAGCAATGAGTTAGGGGTTGCGGCTGAATATGGTAGCCGTGTGATCGGCAGTTATGCCGACACCGCCTACGCACCGCTCACCGCGTTGGTGATGGCGCGCATAAAGCTGGAGCAGGGTGACAGTGTGACGGCACGGGCTCATCTTAATTGGGCGATCAACCACAGCGATATGCCGGAGATTCAAAACATAGCGCGTATTCGCCTAGCTGACGTATTGTTGAGCGAGGGGCTTACGGATCAAGCGCTGGCGGCGCTGGACAAGGTGAAGGCTACTTATGTGGCGAGTCAGCGCGATGAAGTGCGTGGTGATATTTATGTCTCATTGAATCAGATCGACAAAGCGCAGAAAGCCTATAAAGATGCACTGGCAGCACTGACTCCTGAGGGTGACCAGCGTGCCCAATTATTACAAATAAAGCTGGATGATATTACAGGTCTATAATCTTTTGAAATCGCTAAAATATCTAGAGAGCTTTGCACGGTTCATATTTTCCGCCCCAGCGGGGTTAACAATGTTCTCAAAATCCTCATTTACACCAAATGCTGGTTTTTTGATCATTCCCCCCCTGCTGAAACGGAAGCTATTTCTCGTGAAAAGTGCTCATCTACTTTGTATGGCGTTGATGTTGGCACCCGTGTCAGCGCTCCAGGCTGCCGAAAAATCACCGGCAGCGCTGCAACAAGAGGCGCTCGCCGAGCGGGATAACCTACTCGCCACAGAGCCACTCTGGTCCAAACGTATTTCGGTGAGCTTGGATAAACGATTCGTCAAACTGCAATCGGTGCAGATGGATGATCTTCTTTACAGTGTCGACTGGCGAGGGGTTATCTATGCCATTGAGACGATGAGCGGTGATACCGTCTGGCAACATGATGTGGGTGCGATTGTGAGTGGTGGCCTGTCACTCGATTCGGGCTTGCTGCTGTTAGGCACCTCTGAGGGTGAGCTGATTGCGCTGCAGCCAACGGATGGTACTGAGGTGTGGCGCAGTCAGCTCTCAAGTGAAATACTCTCTGCCCCCTTGGTGGCCGACGGGCATGTGGTTGTTCACAGTAATGATGGTTACGTCTATGGGCTGTCAGCCCAAAATGGCGAGCAGCTGTGGGCCTATCAATACAAGGTACCTGCCTTGACGCTGCGAGGTACCAGCGTACCGATCTATGCCATGGGGCTGGTGCTGGTGGGACTTGGTAATGGCAAGGTGGTGGCGCTGGATCTACAGAGTGGCGTGGTTCGGTGGTTGCAGACGGTGGCAGTGCCTCGGGGTCGTTCAGAGTTGCAACGCATGGTTGATATTGATGCAACGCCGGTCAGGGTAGGTAGTATAATTTATGTGGTCAGTTACCAAGGGCGCGTGGCCGCGCTGGATATTGGCACTGGTCGCGTGGTATGGATTCGTGAGTTCTCCTCCTATAGTGGAATGGCGGCAGATAGTGAAAGCCTCTATCTGAGTGATTCTGAGGGTAAGGTCAGTGCCATTAATCAAGCAACCGGTGCAACCCTCTGGACCCAAGGGAAACTGAGTGGGCTTAAATTGACACAGCCGGTTATCAGCAAAGGCACGTTGATTGTTGCCGCTGATGATGGTTACCTCTACTGGCTGGACACAGAGAGTGGAGAGCTCTTTTCACGCACTGCGGTGAAAGAGCTTGCAGCCCGATTGCAGGGGTTGGAGTGGGATTTGTGGAATGATTATGATCACTCCGCACTTCCCGATTTTTATGATGAAGATATTGGTATCAATGTCGCACCGCAGCCATTGAGTGATGGCTCGCTGCTGGTGTTGGATAACCAGGGTTATTTGACCCGTTTCAGACACTAATTGAGTTTATAGCCTTATGCTACCTGTCGTTGCCCTAGTTGGCCGCCCAAACGTAGGAAAATCTACGCTGTTTAATTGTCTGACCAATAGTCGGGACGCGCTAGTAGCGGATCAGCCCGGGTTGACCCGTGACCGAAATTACGGTTATGGCAAGGTTGGCCCCAGCCCTTACATTGTTGTCGATACCGGTGGTTTGACGGGAGATGAAGAGGGCATTGAAACTGAAATGGCTGGCCAATCTATGGCGGCGATTGAAGAGGCTGACATTATCTTCTTCTTGGTGGATGCCCGTGCGGGTTTGACCCCGAGTGATAAAAGTATTGCCCGTCACCTTCGTACCACGGGAAAGCCGGTCTATATCGTGGTTAATAAGGTGGATGGTCTTGACCTTCATGTGGCGCTGAGCGACTTCTTCTCATTGGGTTTTAGCGAGCATTTTGCTATTGCAGCTTCTCATCGTCGGGGGGTGCGCTCGATGATGGACAAGGTGATGCCTGAAACCCAAGAGGAGAGTTCAGAGGGTGCCGATGGCGGCATTAGTATTGCCATTGTCGGTCGTCCTAATGTAGGGAAGTCGACGCTGGTTAACCGCATTTTGGGTGAAGAGCGGGTGGTGGTTTTTGATATGCCAGGAACCACCCGCGATGCGATTAAAATCCCTTTTGAGCGCCACGGTAAAAAATATACCTTGATTGATACTGCGGGTATTCGTCGCAAAAAGAAAGTCTCTGAAATGGTGGAGAAGTTCAGTATTATCAAAACACTACAGGCGATTGAGGAGTGCCAGGTTGCGCTACTGGTGATCGATGCTCACTCTGGAGTGACCGACCAGGATGCTAATTTGCTGGGTAATATTATCGACAGTGGCCGGGCGATTGTGATTGCAGTTAACAAGTGGGATGGCATCTCCCATGATGCCCGCGAAAAGATCAAGGCTGATCTGGAACGTAAACTGACGTTTATTAATTACGCTAAATTCCATTTTATATCTGCACTGCATGGCAGTGGTGTAGGGGAACTCTATAAATCGGTAGAAAAAGCCTACTCCTCGGCACTGACTGACCTCTCAACCCCACGCCTTACCCGATTGTTGGAGCAGGCAGTACAGGCGCACCAACCGCCAGTGGTGCGTGCGCATCGTATTAAGTTGCGCTACGCCCATCAAGGGGGTAAAAACCCGCCAATTATTGTGATTCACGGCAATCAAACCAGCGCTATTCCTGCCGCCTACAAACGCTATCTTGCCAACTTTTTCCGCAAGGCGACCAAAATCGAAGGTACGCCGATTCGTCTGGAGTTCAAGTCCACCAGTAACCCCTTTAAGCCCACCAAAAAGAAAACGCTAACCAAGCGCCAAACTGACAAGATAGAGGCAGAGAAAAACAAGCGCGAACGCCAAAAACAGTTCTCAAAGAGAAATAAGCAGCGCAATGCGTAGGGTGAACTTTTGGCAGTTACCTAGATCCTGCAAGCACGATCACTTGCAGGATCTAGGTGTTACTCTTTTTTTCGCCATAACCAAGGTGGCGTCGGGTTGCTGTTTTTCCAAAGCCCCCGTCTCTGCTGTCTAGCTTTCTCTTCCCGCTCGATGAGTGATTTGCTGCTGGTATAACGGCGAAACACCCAAGCATTCCCCCGTTCAATGAGAAGATTTGCAACGCTCTCTCGCTGTAGCTTTACGTTGGCGATGGTGCGTTGATATCTGTCTTGCTCCAGTGGTTCAATAGTGACGTTTTGATCAGTCAGCAGTCGCTCAAGATACCTTTTGGCCTCTCGGCCAAAGGGTTGACCCTTTTCAGGCGCATCAATACCAAAAATTCGTATTTGATGTGAGCCACTTTTAGTGGCCACCACAATGGAATCGCCATCCCAAACATGGACAACTTTGGCCGGGTAGGGCTCTGCCCCTGTGCTGTGATTGACGATGGCAAAAAGAGTGATGGCGATGAGGTAGCGCATCGTATAAGAATAGGTGAGTTTGGGTGAGCTTCAATGCGACAGGCACAAAAAAACCGCGCACCTTTCAGTTTGCGGTTTGGTTGGATGAAATAGTCACTATTTCATCAGAGTAAGTGGCGGAGCGGACGGGACTCGAACCCGCGACCCCCGGCGTGACAGGCCGGTATTCTAACCAACTGAACTACCGCTCCACTAGGTCTTTTTATCATCTTGCGCTTGTTAGCCGCGAGTTGATGGAGCGCATTATGGCGAAGTAGGTTGATGATTACAAGTGTTTTTTTAATCTCTTTTGGGTGAGGCTATTTTAAGGGCTTAAAATGTTGTGATGCTGTTAAAATTAGCAGTTTAGGGAGCTTGTTTTTGCCAAAAAAAGAGCAGTAGTCATTCCCTCGGCTATGTGACTTCTGTTTGCGGGTCGGCTGCCTTATAATTGCCCTTTAATTTTTCAGTGTACGCCATGAAGCCAGATGCCATTTATGCCACACCGCTCGATGAGATTGTCGATTTTGAATTTGATGACAAGGTCGCTTCGGTATTTCCCGATATGATTAAGCGCTCGGTGCCGGGTTACAGCACAGTGATCGCGACAACCGGCGTGTTGGCTAAACGATATTTTAGTGCCAATAGCTACATTTATGATTTGGGTTGCTCCCTGGGTGCGGCGACATTAACGATGCGTAAGGCGTTGCAGGGGCAGCAAGGGAAGATTATTGCGGTGGATAACTCAGCCGCAATGATTGAACGGGCCAAGGTATTGCTGGCACAGGATCTGGCTGATTTTCCGGTCGAGTTTCAGCAGGCTGATATCTCTCGGCTTGAGATTAAAAATGCATCGATGGTGGTGCTCAACTACACCTTGCAGTTTATTCAGCCAGAACAGCGCCAGAAATTAATTGATAATATCTATCAAGGGCTGCGACCCGGTGGTATTTTAGTTTTGTCGGAAAAAATAGCCTTTGAAGATGCCCATAAGCAGCCACTCTTTATTGACCTGCACCACAGCTTTAAAAAGGCCAATGGCTACAGCGACCTGGAGATCAGCCAGAAGCGTCAGGCGATTGATAATGTCCTTACTCCTGAAACCATTCCCCAGCACCGCGAGCGTTTAATCCAGACCGGGTTTTCAAGTGCAGATGTCTGGTTCCAATGTTTTAACTTTGCTTCATTGCTGGCCGTTAAATGATCGATTATCAGCGTTTTTTTGCTTCGATAGAGGCGGGCGATTTGGCCCCCTGGCACGACACTCTGCCTGCTCTGTTTGATAAGGGATTATCCGCCACGCGCCATGGTGATCTGCCGCGCTGGCAGGCGCTGCTGGATTCACTGCCAGATATTAAAAGCGAAGATGTGGACCTTAAAACCACGGTGCGTATCGGCAGACCTGATGAATGCAGTGATCAGCAGGCGAGCGATCTGGCGCTCAAATTACAGCAGTTTCACCCTTGGCGAAAAGGGCCGTTCACACTGTTTGGTATGGATTTGGATACTGAATGGCGTTCGGATTGGAAATGGCAGCGGCTGGTGAATTATATCTCGCCATTGGCGGGTCGTCGTGTGCTTGATGTGGGGTGTGGAAGCGGTTACCACTGTTGGCGCATGGCGGGGGAGGGGGCTGAGCAGGTTGTCGGTATTGACCCGAGTCCGCTGTTTGTGATGCAGTTTCAAGCCATTAAGCAGCTGATGGCTGCACCACCAATGGTAGATGTGTTGCCCCTTCGCCTGGAGGAGTTGCCGCAGTCTCTTCCGGTATTCGATACTGTTTTTTCCATGGGGGTACTCTACCATCGTCGCTCACCTCTTGACCATTTGAAAGCGTTGCGCCGTTGCCTTAAACCGGGGGGCGAGCTGGTGCTTGAGACGTTGGTTATTGAGGGTGGGCTTGGTGAAGTGCTGATGCCCGAAGGGCGATACGCCAAAATGGGCAATGTGTGGTTTATTCCATCGCCTGCCACGCTGGCACTCTGGCTGCGCCGCATTGGCTTTAAAGAGGTTAAGGTGGTTGACCTGAATCAAACATCGCTGGATGAGCAGCGCACTACCGAGTGGATGACCTTTGAGTCGCTGGTCGATTTTCTTGATCCGCATGATCATAATTTGACGATTGAGGGCTATCCGGCTCCTAGGCGCGTGGTGATGGTGGCGCGGAATCCATAATGGGTTGTTCTCTGCTGCTGCGGGGGTAATCGCAAGCTAAAGCTTGCGCCTACAGTGGTTGGGTAGGGCGGGTGGGTTATGAGCCTGGGATAACGATTTCTACCCGATTTCCGCTGAGCAGGCCACTGCTTATTTTCATTTTTCCACCATAGGCTGAGCAGATATCATTCACAATCGCTAGGCCTATGCCATGGCCATTGACACGCTCATCTACGCGGATGCCTCGCTGTAGCACTTGCTCTACCTTCTCTTTAGGAATGCCGGGGCCATCATCTTCTATTGAAATGCTGAGTCCGGGTCGAGTTGATTCCGGGTTGGTGTTTCGAACCGAGACAATGACCTGTTTTCCGCACCACTTATAAGCGTTGTCTGCGAGATTGCCAATGATCTCCATTAGGTCATCGCGGTCACCATAAAAAACCACACCGGGATTAATCTGGGTGCGCAAATGAACCTGCTTGTCGCGGTAGACTTTATCCAGGCTGCTGAGGATCTTTGTTAGTAGTGGCTTTACGTCTATCGCGGCTGCAAAAGCACTTCGCCCGGCGGTTGTTGCCCGCTGTAGCTGATATTCAATGATTTGTGACATGCGCTCTACTTGATTGTTGACGGCTTTTTGCAATGCCGGGTCGCTGGAGTCACTTTCGGCACTACTGCGCAGCAGGGCGAGGGGCGTTTTAAGGCTGTGTGCCAAGTCGCCCATGGCGGTGCGGTTGCGTTTGAGGTTTTCTTGGTGGCTGTGAAGAAGGGTGTTCAAGTCATCGGTCAGGCGGCGAATTTCTAGTGGGTAACTGCCCGCTAGTGCTGGCTTTTCACCCGACTCAATCTGTTTCATCTCATCGGTCACCTGGCGCAGTGGCTGTAAACCCCAGCGCAAAATCGCCCCTTGTACCAAGAGCAGCAGAAGTGCGACACCCGCCAGTGAACCCCATAGCCCTCTGCGAAAGGAGGCTATTTCGGCATGAAATGTTTCTGAACTCTCGACTACAGTGAAGGTGTAGCCTTTAGGTGTCGGGGTGGTCTCATCCCATGAGATGCCAAAGCTGTAGTAGAAGTATTCAGAGCCTTTGTTATCTTTCGTTGCTCCGAACTCTTGGGTGCCTCGACTCAAACCATATTTGAAAGGGATAATTAGGTCTCGTGCTGAGTCGGAGGTCCATATTATCTGGCCATCGTTGAGTGTTATCTGGGCGTAGAGGCCTGAGTTTGGAATAGCAAAGCGAACTTCTGGCAGCAGGCGCGGCTGCGCCAATTTCCCTTGTTGGGAAAACTCAATTGCATTGATCATTTCATAAAAGTAGCCTAGCAGGCGGTTGCGCTGTGTATCTTCTGCATTTGTTTGATAGAAACGGTCAAGCGTAACGCCGGTAATGCCAAAAAAAAGTATAACAATGATGGTGGCCGCCCAGAGTAAGCGGCTGGTGATTGATGTCATTGTTTTATGAGGTCTTGGTTGATGCGGTAGCCACGCCCGCGTAGGGTCTCGATCGGGTTTAGTCGGTTGCGCGGGTCAAGTTTTTTGCGCAGTCGGCCAATGAATACTTCAATAACATTACTGTCTCGCTCAAAGTCTTGGTCGTAGATGTGCTCCGTCAACTCTGTTTTGGAGATAACTTTTGCGGGGTTGAAAAGCAGGTACTCAAACACTTTATATTCAAAAGCGGTTAACTCAATCACCTTGTTGTTGTTTGTGACTTGTTGCGTTGTGGTGTTAATGCAGAGGGTTCCAAGAGTGAAAACGGGGTTGGCGATGCCGGCTGAGCGTCTTAACAGCACTTTTACCCGAGCAATGAGCTCTTCAATATGAAAGGGCTTTACCATGTAATCATCAGCCCCTGCCTCCAGCCCCTCTACTTTATCTTGCCAGCGACCACGTGCGGTTAGGACGAGAATAGGAAACTGTTTTTTATTCTCACGCAGCTGTTTGATAACACTAATTCCCGATATTTCAGGAAGACCTAGGTCAATGATCGCTAGGTCAATTTCATATTCGCGGCCCATGTATAGCCCCTCTCTGCCATCAGGCGCAAGATCGACCACATAGCCCTCATCGTTCAGGCGAGTGCCAAGCTGCTCTAGAAGAGTCTCTTCATCTTCGATAATAAGTATACGCATAAGGGGCTTATCTATTGGGTATCGGCCCATTCTACGGCTTTTAATCCAAGATATAAACGTAAAAAGGGCTGCCGAAGCAGCCCTTTCCAATCATCGGATGGTACTTTATTACTTACTTGTGAGTAAGAATGAAGTCAACCAACTTGCCGATGTTCTCATCAGAGATGCGTGGTGAGTTAGGTGGCATCATTACTTTGCCATAAACACCCTTGCTGCCTTTTTGAACGCTGTGGATCATGGTGTCACGATCACGATCAGATGCGGCAATATCTTTGAAAGATGGGCCAACCATTTTACGGTCGATGCTGTGACAAGTCAGGCAGCCACTTTTCTTTGCCAGTGCTTCATCAGCAACGGCAGTAGATGTTACGCCAGCAGAGAGTACAACTGAGATCAGTGCAGCAGATAGTAGTTTAAATTTCATGGTGTTCCCCTTTTCTGTATATCGTTATGTAATATCATCAATGAATTGTTTTTCGATAGTCATCCTAACTTGATAACCACTATACATTACCTAAGCTGAATGCTTCCTGAACGAAAAACACAACTAATAACAGTAGGTTGCATATGCTTGTGTTGTTTTTTTGATGAGGTGTTGGTTTTGTGGGAAATCTTATTTTGCTTGCTGAAAATTGAGCGGTGCTACCGTGAAGCGTATTACCCTGCAGGTCGAACTGTTTTCTGGGGAGCTCCTGAATAGGTCTGGTTAAATCGACGTTAAAGGTTGCAAGCCCAAAGGCGCTATTAGTAGTTGTGAGTTTTATGTTATTTTTTGTGTTGAATTGCTTTGTGCTTGTTGATAGCTGAACAGAGGGAAGTTGGAATGAGGTTTTTGGGTTTCCAGGTCGCATTTTCCGTATTGATCACCCTTGTATCGTTTGGTGCAAGTGCCGAGGGTAGTTTTCAGGCTGGCTTGAATCAGTCATTAAGGGATTTTGCCAATTCAACTTACCCGCAGAAGGTGGATATTCTTGCCGCTGGTGAGGTGATTAATGTCTCTCTCTGTGGTGATGTTAATGCTGACAGTGTCAGTGTGACAATTCTTGATCCCAGTAATGTGCCGGTATACAGCTCCGGCACGATTTCCAACAATGTTGATTGCGCAGACCCTTTTACAGCACCCCTCACCACCCCAATTCGCTATACCACTACCACAAGTGGTGTTTTCACCATTCAACTGCAAAATATCCCCGGTAACAATATTAGACGCTTTGACATCACAGTAACCCCTGATGCGTTGACAAACCCCGACCCCGCTGCGAATGGTGGCAGGCTATGGGCCTATAGCTGGCAGTATGATGCGGGTACCTTTGGGCAGGTTGGGTCAACGGATGCCAACTACTATGCTCTGGTGCCAGGAGGTCGGCTTAGCACCAATTATGTCTGGATGCTTGACCTTAATAATTTCGCTGGATATGTCTATACCCTCGTGGCAAATGATGTCGGTGTGGATGCACCCTACTCTGGTTATAGCACCCCAAGAACCGGCCGCACAGTCACGGCCAAGTTTCCTCAATATTTGAGTTACCCGGTAATTGCCAATCCACGCCCAACCGAGCCGCCGGTGCTGACGGGTGGCCTGACCTTTATTGACAATGCAGGTCAAGATTACGCGATCTCGCCTGCGGCCACCGCTGGTGTGCAAGATAGTGGAAGTTTTGAGTTTACCTCTGATGTTGCGGGTACTTACGCGATCACTATCGATACAAATAGCAATGGCATTTATGGGGCAGGCGATAAGCTGCTGTTGGGCAGTATGGTAGCGGGGTTAAATCAAGTGTCGTGGGATGGAACGGATGCTAATGGTATTGTTTTGGCTGATGGTCAGTACGGTGCTAATTTACAGGCACGTCTTGGTGAATACCATTTTGTCGCCAGTGATGCAGAGACCAGCGGCGGCACTGAGGATGGTCTGACCATGTTTTTGGCAAATAGTGATGGCAGCGTGGCGGACACTACAGTTTACTGGGATGATGCAACATTTCTTGCCGGTAGCTCCAACCTTCCCAATGGTGCGTTAGCTTCAACGCCTGCTGGAAAACATACTTGGGGGGACTTTACCAGCACCAGTATAGGTAATCAAACCTATATGGACACCTACGTGTACGGACTTTCCTCCACTTATACGGCATTAACTGCAATTGTTTCTGATGACATACTTCAAACGGGTGTCGATGGTCTGCTTACCATTCCGAGTCAAGGTGACTCCGGGGGGGATTTCACCATTACCGTTAATGATGCTGATATCAACGTCGTATCTTCGGTGGTAGAGACAGCGACTGTCGTTGTTACTAATCCCACTACTGGCGAACAGGAGCAGGTTAGTCTTACTGAAACAGGTGTTAATACCGGTGTTTTCAGTCTGGTTTTTAGTACCGTAGAGAGTGCGGTTGCGGGGGTGGATAATGATGGTAGTCTGAATGTGATGCCAGGTAACAATGTCAGCGTTACCTATTTTGATCAGCTTGATTCGGCGGGGGCTTCGGTGAATCGAGTTGAAGTGATTGGCATGGTTGATGCCACCGCACCCGTGATCACCCTGATCGGCAGTGATCCGGTCAGCATCGAGCAGGGTAGTACCTACACCGATGCGGGGGCTAGCGCTCAAGATAATCTTGATGGTGATCTCACCGCCAATATCGTCACCGTAAACCCGGTGGATACCAATGTGGTAGGCAGCTATACCGTCACCTACAACGTCGCGGATGCCACCGGTAATAATGCCACTCAAGTGACCCGTACCGTCAATGTTACCGCCGATGCCACCGCACCGGTGATCACCCTGAACGGTAGTGATCCAGTCAGTATCGAACAGGGGAGCCCTTACAGCGATGCTGGAGCCAGTGCACTGGATAACATCGATGGTGATCTCACCGCCAATATCATCACCGTAAACCCGGTGGATACCAGCGTGGTAGGCAGCTACACCGTCACCTACAACGTCAGCGATGCTACAGGCAACAACGCCACTCAAGTGACTCGTACCGTCAATGT
>JALSJH010000069.1 GCA_026989455.1 Chromatiales bacterium
TATTTGAGCCGCCCCCTAATCCAATGATAAACATGACATCGCCCAACCAACACTGGCTACATCAACTCCGCATTCCACTTTTGTTATCAGTGCTCATCATCCTCTTGACTCTGCTCGGTGACAACGAAAGAGTGGGACTACGATATGATCGCGAGGCCATCCTCAACGGCCAGTGGTGGCGACTGTTCAGCGCCCATTTGGTACACCTCGGTGGATCCCACACATTGATGAACCTAGGCGGGCTATGGGTTATTTGGCTATTGTTCGGACCCACCCTATCTCAACGCAGTTGGTTGATTCTATTGTTTTCCGGTGCATTAACAACAAGTCTGTTACTGCTAATCCTCAACCCTCAACTGGACTGGTATGTGGGGTTATCCGGTATCCTGCATAGCTTCTTGGTGGCGGGAGCCATCGCAAATATCCGCGCAGGACATCGCGGAACCTGGTTATTGCTGGGCGGGGTGATACTCAAGCTGAGTTGGGAGCAACTGGCAGGGCCACTACCAGGATCTGAGGCCAGTGCAGGTGGCACGGTTATCGTAAATGCACACCTCTACGGAGCCCTGAGCGGAGGACTAAGCCTCCTGTTGCCAATACATAAATCACCAATAAAACGTATCAACGCCCGCATGGACCTCTAGCTCACAGATAGAAACCATATTATGCAGGGTACCTGCGGGAGCAAGCAGTTCAGGTTTCCTCATAGGAATCATTTCTTGGCGCTGGAAAAAGAGCCACTGATTATAACCAGGCTAAAAGGTTTAAACTAAGGCCTAACTCATTTATTACAAAGCACTTTCACAAGGTGAAAGCTTCATTCCAGATAGTCGATACCTTTATCACGGGCTAATTCGTCATGGTAATACTTGTATTTCACCCGCGTCTCCAGGCCATGGCAGTCGATACAAAACGTGCCTTTAACCCCTTTACGGCGCAGAAAACTGTTAAGCACGTTGCCGTTCCGGTTTTTTGCTTGCGTTAGTAATGGTGTAACCAGCATCGCAGTCTCCTCACTTCCCCCCTCTTTTGGTGCCCAGCGGTGTGGCTCATGACAGGTCACGCACGCAATCGCGCCAAACTCATCGAATTCATTTTTGGCATTGATCAACGGCATGATCTTTTTATCAGAGCGCAACACCATATCTTTGGCGGGGTGGCTAAAGTGCTCAACAATCATCTTCTCCGCACTCCCTTTTTTGCGATGACAATCTAGGCAGAGGCGGTCGCGCTCCAGTGCCGGTTCTTTGCCTTTGTAGGGTTGATATTCACCAGCATAGAGAAACGGTATGTCTGGCGTGCCACGATGCATGGTGTGACAAGCACCACAAACACCGGATTGCTCGGGTCTCTGTTTAAAACGATTTTGCTGTTTTTCAGCGGTGACTCGCAGGTCGTGATCGCTATTCACCACCGCCTCATACTCTTTGTGACAATAACGGCATAACTTTCCATCTTGATCGTTAAATTTGAGTACCGCTGTCCCTTTCTCTCCCTCATGAACACTATGACAAGTCAAACAGGTGATTTTTTTCACCTCCTTATCACCCACCTTGAGCGCCTCCTCCAACTCGATGTTGACTGGATGAATCCCTTTTTTACGCGCCTCTTTTTCATCCTTCGCATGTTGCCGCTCGTGGCATTGTGCGCATAGCTGACCATCATCAAATTCCAGTGTGGTGAGTGCTTCGTTTGTTGCACCATGAATTTGGTGACAACTCTGGCAAAACATCTGTTTGTCGCGACCCAGGGTTGCGCCATTCGCGGCCAGCGTTTTGGGCAAACCTTTGCGTAACTTCTCGGAAGTGGCGTAATCCTCGGTATGGTTCTCTGGTTGCTTCTTAAGATAGATCCCCACGGGATGATTGATTCCGCTTGGTGGCTGCTTTTTATCCCGCACGTCGTCGAGTTTCGATTCATGGCATTTTTGGCATAAATCGCCGTCGTTATTCAATACCCGCAGCCAGGGATTTTTGTGCTCAGGATAGAGCGTATCAGCCTCGTCAATGGTTACCGTATGGGGAGTATGGCAAGAGCCGCACGAAAGCTCTCCTTTTTTACCTCGCACTGTTTTTTGACTTTCCAGTAGTGGAAATATCTTGGGGATTTTATCCTCCGGCTTCTGCTTCAATAATGGTTTTTTTTGTTCCTTGCGTTGATGGTGGACATCGGGGTGTTGCTCACCCTGGCCGATGGCATGGCGCGAATCAAGCACTGCACCATGATGACAGCTATAACACATGCGTTCCGTGGCAACAGGGGGTACACCATCTTGTTCACCTTCGCCCGCAACATAATCGGGTGCCCAGGCAAGGTGGCAAATGCTGCAGTTTTTTTGCGATGGCCCCGATTCCGGGCCCGTGAATAGGCGTTCAGTTTCGTTTTTGAATAGACGAAATAGCTCAATGCGATTATTCGCCATATCCACCACATAGAGATGATCACGCCATACCGTTAATCCCACAGGGGTGGAAAATCTCAATGCTTCGCCGCGTTCATCTAGCAGCAATCCAACACTGCGCCCATCCCTAAAAACCGACACCGTACCGCGATAAGCATCACTGACCAACAAGGTGTGGTCGCCATAGAATGCCAAACCATTAGGACGGTAGAGCTCTCCCACCTCCAAACCGAAACGACTCACCGGGCTAAAATAACGCCCCCGATGATTAAAAACCTGCACTCGCCCATTAAGCACATCCACCACATAAACATAGCCATCAGAATCGAATTTCAATTGAAAGGGGAACTGGAACTCGCCTTTAGCCTCACCCCGTTTGCCCCAACAGAGCACTCTTTTGCCCGTGCTCACATCGTTACGGCAAACTCGATGGTTGCGTCGATCACTCCAGGTCACCACACCATCCTCGACGGTAAGCGCAACCGGTTCCGGCGGTAATTCACCGACCAGCGCCAAAGAGTGTAAAAACCCACCACGCAGGTTAAACACCGCAATTCTGTGATGACCACTATCTGCGATATAGAGTCGTTCGCCGGAAATAGCGATCCCCATCGGTCGTTTCAAGCCGTTCTCACCACCGCCAAAGATAAAATCCATCTCTCCGTCTGACATATAAACAACCACGCGGTTGTTGACACCATCAAGCACATAAACCCGGCCATCATTACGCACCGCTATATCGCTGGGTTGATTGAGGTCACCTTCAAATTGCCCCGTTTTTTCGGCCACCAGCCCTGCCAGAGCACTCTCAGATAGAAGCAGAAAGGAAATCAGTAGTAAAAGAGAGTGTTTCATCACAGCAACTTATCAATACGGATGCGCTCATCCTCTTTTTTGAAACGCTCAAAAAAGCGTGCAACAATGTTGTTTTGAATCGCCTTAAGTTGCGTCGCGCTTGCCCCCAGCCGTTCGAAATCAATCATCGGAGTACGTTTGCCGTGACACTCTTTACACGCTGCCCCTTTCTTTTTCAGCGGTGCATGGAGCTGCGCCTTGATCTCCGCACGTTGTGTTTCATCGGCATCTTCCCACTTTTTTTCTATGTCTTTTGCAAAGGGAGTTTCTTTAAATAAAAGCACCGGCACATCGTTATAGAAAGGCGAAATTCGCGCACCTGGTTGAGGTGCCAGTGGCTCGCGCTTTTTGAACTGTGCGGTATGTTTTCGCTCACTCTTGGCAGGTGTTTCAACACTGACTTCAACCGCACGTCTAGGCGCTATGAGCTTCCCCGCATCCACACCGTCGTAAGCTAGCCAACGGTATTCCAGCGCTGCTCCCTTGGGGATGAAGTGACAAGTCTCACAGGCGATATAACGACTGTGCATATTCATAAATGTGCGGCTACGCTCATTTTTACGGTGTGGTAGCGACAGATGGCAAGTCATGCAAAAAGGCTGTTTTTTTGTTGTCTGTAACACCGCCCGTTTGTGGAAAGGTGGTACAGAAAGATCATCAACCACTTTGATCTCCTTATGCTCTTTTACCTGTTTTAATGATTTTTTCAGTGCCTTGTCGCTGACTTCAGACTGCTCCACCTGTTCTTGATAAAGTGGCTTGGCCATGACGGGGCTAACGAATAAGGTTAGGGCAAACGCGAACAAACAGATCATCAGCAATGCATGGCGTTTATGCCCGTGGCTTGGGTGCACCCTGCATTTTTTATTCATCCTTGTTTACCTCTCTTTTTAGCTTTACCTTTCGGTTTTCGGCCTATCATTTTTTCTTGAAATGCATCGCCACCGAGCACGGAAAAAGTCACCCCCTTTTTCTTCTCACCAAAAATCCGCCACAACAGAGTGCCACCGCCCAGTATCACAATAATTGGCAACAGCGCGATCAACGCCTTGACCCAATTGGACTCCAGTCGGGATGAGTCTCGTGGTGCGATGTCGTTGACTGCTGGAATCATGTCAATATCATGAAGATCGGTCTTAACAAAGCGGTGATTCAATGGGTTTGTTGCATAACCATGGCAACCACTCTGGGCGCAAGTCTCGGCCAGGTTATCGAGATGTGTGGCTGCCTTTTCTTCTTCATCAGGCAATATACCGTGTCGAAACCCTTTGGGAGCATGGCAGTCAATACATGAGGCCCCCTCCATTACATTAGTTTCAAGCAAACGCCCATGCAGAGTGGTGGCATAGCTATCACTGGCAAGGATAAAGCGTGGCCCGACTTTTTCCTTTTCACCACTCTTTTTGTTTTCTAGTTCCACTTCAGCCATACGTTTGTGGTCGGCATGACAATCGTTACACATTTTATTATGATCGTTTTTATTCCAGCGCGAACCGATAAAACGCCGCAGAATATGGCCACCAAACTGGCCCAGCCACACCTCACCCTGATGGCAACTTCCGCACTCAGTGTCGATATGATCAAAGGATGCTTTAAATTTCGGCAGCTCATCCTCACCGATATATAATTCATTGGGATGACACATGCGACAGGAAGGATCAACGCCTTCTGCTTCTTTGAGGCGATTGCCACCCGTTAATCCTTTACTCCAGCCTTCACCATGCACTGACTTCTCATACTCTTTAACCACCGCTTTGTGGGTGTAAGGCTCACCCTCTGACGGCTCTTCCACATGACACGATGCACCACAATCCACCTCACCGTTTTTTACCTTATGTGGATAGTCACGAATTTTTCGGTGGCAATCCTTACACGGCACACTGCCGTGTAGGGCGCTGTAATAATGCTGTTTATCAATAGAGGCACTGCGCAATACACCCGCTTTATCAATGTACTCCAGCCCCTCCAGGGCATGACAAGAGAAGCAGCCGTCAGGATCAGGATGGCGCTCTGCTGCTTCGCTTGGTAAGGATAAGCTAACCAATGCTACGAACATTAACAAAATGCAGCTTAAGTTAGTTGATATACCAAACAACGACATTTTTATTTTTTACCTTTTCTTAAATCAACAACATGAACAGCCTGCCACTGTGGCTGGGGGTGAAAATCAACGCCTTTCTTTTTACGTTTTGGTTCTTCATCTAACGGTGCGGCGCGCCAATCAATCGCCCCCCAGTCGCAGACATCCACGCACTCGTGACAAGACATGCACGAGAGCTGATCAACAACCGCGACACGATCTACCATCTGAATAGCGCCCGTCATGCAGTTACGCGCACAGATATTACAGCCAGTGCAACGACTGCGCTCAACACGAATACGGCGAGTAAAACGCAGTTTGGCACCCAGGCGATTGACCAAACCATCGAGCGCGCCAACCGGACAGAGAAACTGACAATAGGCACGCCCTTTGGTGGCAAAAAAACCCAACAAAAACAGCAACGCCAAATTGACCAGACCCACCGCCGACAAAGCAAACGCCAATCCTTTCGGATTACCGCTAAATGCATCAAATATTCGTGGAATGGTAATGAAATTACACAAGGTGCAGGCGCTGATACCGAGCATTGGCATCAGTGCCAAATAGACCGAGAAGTAACCGTAACGAATCGGCACCTGAGGCAAAGCGCGGTATTCAATTTTCCATTTATCACTAAAAGTGCGGCTGACCAGCTCCGGCAATCCACCGACGGGGCAGACATAGCCACACCACATGCGGCCAAAGAAAAAAGTGGTAATGAGAATGAATGACAGAATATAGACACCGATGGCCGCCACTTGCATTTTACCCGCGACATCATCCACAGACATACCGGGAAAAAAGAGATAAAAACGGCGGATACAGACCTTGCCACACAGGTCGGGGTTGTCCACTAAACCCGGCAAAAACAAGAACGGCGAGAAAAACAGGGTGCAGGAAGCCATGATCACTGCATAGCGATATTTTTGCCCATTAGGAATCGATTTAATACCCGCCAATAATCCCATCGTGTTTACCCTTTTGTTTCTGGTTTTCTGGTTCCCATGCTCCTGCGTGGGAATCCATACCTTTCTGTATGCTGACTACCGTATGCGTTCCCACGCAGGAGCGTGGGAACGAGGAGTCGCATTATTATTTATCAAACTCATGGCAGGCCTGACACAAGCTGCCATCTTTAGCAGAGAGCCGTAGCAACACTTCAGTTTTGATACGTTGATAACTCAGGGTGTGAACAGTGCCATCCTGCTCCGCCAATACGTCCAGGCGCGCTTTTTTATCAAGCTGAAATACCCTGCCCCAGGGATGCTCGACATAACTCACGCCTTTATCCAGGTCGGTATCGGCCACCTGCCTGCCCGCCGGTTTATTCTTGTCGATGACACCCAATTGATGCGGTGCATGACAGGTCGCACACATCACCTTACCGTCTTCATCCAATGGCAAAATGATCTTCAATTTTTTCTCTGCCGCACGCATATGCTGACGCATTTTTTTGTCGGGTTTTACCTGATGATTCAGCGCATTAAGATGAGGTGTTTTAAGGTGACAGCCAAAGCAGAGTTTTTGCGGTGGCAAACGAAACTCAAGTTCATCCCGTTTGATCTCTTTCTTAAGATCCGGTGCCTCTTTATGACAATACTCACAATCTTTTTCGTCAATTTCGCCTTTGTCGTCGAGTAACTTATGAATATTGGGCCGTTCGTAACCCTTTTTTTTATGGCAGTGATGACAAAAGTCGCTCAGTGCTTTGTAGGGGCCGCCACGATGAAAGTTGTCCGCCTTTTTATCTACCTGATCGACGGGCGTTGTTGCGATATCCTTGATGCCGTGACAGGTTTTGCAGTCGATCTCACCACGGTCATTAAGCGGAAATTTTTTCGGTACCTGCATACCTTCAGGCGGCTTCACCTTGACGATATGATGCAGTGGTGGCATCTCGATTTTTCTCTCTTCCCCTTTCTGCTCCTCCTCGCCGTTAGCAACAAAGGGGATAAACAAAATAAGGCACAGAAAAATCGCCTTCATAAACCCGCCTGTACCGCTTCGCCATGGGTATGACAGACGCGGCAATCACTGCCCACTTCGTGGACACCCGCGAGGCCATTGCCAGTATCCAGATGACCGTCATCCAACAGCACACTCATTTGGTGGCACAGCACACAGAGCTGCGAATAATCGCCACCACTTACCGTGACATTGTGGGGTGCCTCACGAATAGAGGCATCAAGGCGTGCAACGCCTTTAAGCGAGTTATCAATAATGAGTTTGGCATTATCGGTGCCGTGCATGGCGTGACAATCGGTGCAACTTACGGCCGTTTGATATTGGTAACCCTCTCGCAACCCGGCATAGATACGGCTACCACTGCCGTCGATCAAGCCATGTTGGTCAACAAAGTGAAAGGCATCTTCAATCGCGATTAATGGGTTATCAAAACGACTGCTGGTGATTTCAAACCCCACCTGTTGGTGATCACGGTTATGACAGCGCAAACAAAAGTCAGAGACGGAACCGTAGCGCGATACGATTTGTGTTGCGTCTGGGTAACCGGTGAGATCACGGTTCAGCTCAAACGAACCGTCCATATCCGAGGCGACATGACAATGCAAACATTGAGCATCATCAGCTGCTGCTGCGTCACCCACCGTAAACGTGTGCGCATGTTGCCCCTGTAACTGAGGTGCCTGTGGAAGATCGTGGCTGTTGTGGCACACACCACAGCGGCGTGGCTCACTCTCACTACTGCCATTACGTCCATGACAGCCCGTGCACGTGGTATAGCCTTTGTCACGCACAATGGTGCGAACCCCTTCGGCCTCGGCGTGAATCACCTCCATGGCGTGACAGGCGGCGCAATCGGGCAGCGTCCAGGCTGAGCCTTCGTCACCGTGTGATGCGGCCAATATCAAGTTGCCACTCTCCAGAGAGACCTCTCTATTTTCACTCTCACTACCGCCACAGGCGTACAATAGTGTGGTGGCCATCAACAACGTTATCAGCGCAACATTTTTCATTAGCGACGCTCCCGATGGCAATCACTACAGTAACGCGCGTTATGACAGCGGCTGCAATATGCTGCATTCATTCGTGCCTCAATGCCGTGTGTGGCACGATAACCCAGGGTGTGAGCACGGCGCTGTAACGGATCGCGGCGGAAGTGGCAGTCGGTGCAAAAAGCGACATCAATGTGACATTGACGACACTCACCTTCATCGAGGCGTGCATCTTCGCCATGATGGATGAGGTAATCAAAATTGTGATCGCTCGGCCAGATATCACGCGAGTCGTGGTGGCACAAATCACAACGCCACGGTGCGGTTAATTTCACCACATGGCACTCATGACAAATCGCCTCCAACGGCTCATTGGCGATAACATTTAGTTTTTTCAGTTGCTCAAGATCGGTGACTGAATTTGAATTAAACGGGTGACAGAGCATACAACTGTCGCCCTCTTTTTCCATCACGGCCATGTGGGCGTTGTGAGGATAATAGAGATCCGGGCGTTGGTTGCGTTTCTCCCACCAGTTTTTTTCTTCCGCTTGCTCGACTGTTTTTTCCGCCTCATTAGCAACAAGGGAAACTGTTTCGTTGTCGGCAAAAGAGAGTGATGTAAAAAACATAGCGATCCACAGCAAGCATTTCACTGCGCCTGTCATTAAAACAACTCCCGCGTACGATCATCAAAGCTATAGCTCATTCGCACGGCAATACGATACTCATTGGTCAGTCGACTGTTGTGGATATAGCTGGCGTGGGTGGAAAACCAAAACGCGGACGGCAAGCGTTTAAGCTTGATGCGACGCTCCAGTCGCACCTCAATACCCGCAGTGCGGTTATCGCCCACCAGCCATTTTTGTTGCTGTTGTAATACACCACCTAGCGTACCGCGCAGCCAGGGTGAGAGCGATTTTTCAGCTTCTAAATAGAGGCCATTCACCTGCTCGTCGGCCAGCGCCAACCGATCAAGCTGTGTTCTCAATCGCCACCCTTGCTTGCTGCGGTAATCCACCCTCGCCACAGCGCCGTAACCTTCATTGCCAAACTCACGCACAACCCGCCGCCCACTAAATGATCCGGTGTAGTGGCCCCCAAAGTTGAATTGATAGCCAGCCTTGAACTGTGATTGACGACCATGTGCATAACGGGAATAAAATCGGTCTTTGAAAGTGATTTCATCTTCGCCCGGTAGGTAGGTTTCATAATCCACCCTTAGCCGTGCGGCGTGTTCAAAATCTCGGTACGCACTGAGTTGAACACTCTCCCAACTTTTGTCATCAACGAGATAGCTGCCTGTCAATGAAAATGCAGAAGGATAAAACGGTTGCGCTTGCTGTTGATGAACACTTCGCCACCCAACATTCAAGCGATCATGATCATCTGCGTAATTACCCTCAAAATGCTGCCAACCGAATCGACCCTCGTGGGCATAAGGCCCCAATTTCGTCGCAGACATCTGTAAGTCGAAACCGTAGAGCGCCTTACCCTCTATGGAACGGAAACCTTCAATTCGACTCGGCACGCCACCGTATAGCGTTAACGTTGTTCGATCATCGACGAGCTTGAATAACAGACCATCCAGTGTGTAAAGCCCAAAGGCATCGGCTCGTTGCAAACGACCGAGCGTTAATAGGCTCCCTTCGTTATTCAGCGCTTTCTCAAAATAGAACTGATAGAGACTTGCCTCAGTGCCGTCTTGCCGTTGAACAAACGCCAGCGTCAAATCACTGCGCCAGCCTAATGCAGGATCGACATAGGCCAGATCCAGCCGCTCTTCGATTCGGTTTGTGCTTTGTATCTGACGATTGTCCTGTACGATCAGCGTTTCGAAACGACCAGATAGACCTGCTTGGGCAGAGCCTACAGCCAACATCACCGCCACTTGTAAACTTAGCCTTAACCAAAAGCATTGCAGTAAACTCTCGTGTTTTCTGGTTCCCATGCTCCTGCGTGGGAACCCATACCTTGATATATGCTTACTAACGTATGCATTCCCACGCAGGAGCATGGGAATGAGGAGTGGCAAGCCTGCCCTTAAGCAAGTACGTTGCACTAAACCCTCGTGCTATTTTTATTCTCATCGTAAATTCCATTGCCCTCTTTTTTTTTGTAGACAGCCCAGGTCACGATGGCGGCCACTGCCAACACGCAACCACCACAGGTAGAACAGCGACCCTCTTTGGGTACGGTACAACTAGAGGAAATGATGAGGTTGCTTACAGCAAAACCGGCTCCAGCCACCCAGGGTAATATTTTTTCGTGACGTTTTAACCAGTGTATTTGTTTCATATATTAGTGCCTCAAATAAAAAAACACGCCGCAAAAAGTAGAGGGAGGAAGCTCTCAGCGGCGCGCCACTCGGGGAGTGATTACCCTTTCAGAGGATTACGCCTCGTAGAAAACAGACGACCCACACCGATTAGACCGAGCAGTAGCAACAGCGCATAGCTTGCACCACCACCGCCACCAGAA
>JALSJH010000070.1 GCA_026989455.1 Chromatiales bacterium
GGATATCTATACTTCGCCACCCACACCAAATGGGCTGTAAAACGTGTAATCGTATGACCGCTTCATCGCTGCTCACTCAGACCAGAAAGACTAGCATTAAGTATGTAGCAGCTAAAGCCTTGCACTAAAGTGCATAGTTTTGACTAGCGGCCTGAGACCAATAAAAAAATCAATGGCTCTGATTCCAGGGCACTACGGTGTCTGGTTTTTAGCAAGGCTTGCTTAATATATATCGCAAGCTAAAGCTTGCTCCTACGTTTATGTTTGAAATACTGGCACCTCTGCGCCGGTTTCAGGGTGCTTTGTCACTCATCCATAACTGCGCTGCGCCGCGTACCCCTGAGCTATCACCATGGTGGTTTTTCAAAAGCGGGGTGTTAAATTCATCATTAAACACGGCATCGGCAATCTGTTTACGCCCCTCGCTGTAGAGTTGCTCTATATTAGAGAGACCGCCACCGAGTACAATGGCATCTGGATCGAGGATGTTAACCACGGTGGCCATGGCACGGCCAAAGCGATTAAAAAAGCGTTGCATGGCGGCGGTGGCTATTTGGTCACCTTGATTGGCGAGTGTGACAATTTGTTGGGCACTTGGCGTATGAGAGCCACCGTGGCGCGTGTAGTCGGCGGCCAATCCTGGGCCGGATATCACTGTTTCGACACACCCCTTACGCCCGCAATAACAGTCGGGGGCATCTTGCTCCAGGGTGTTATGCCCCCACTCACCGGCAATCTGTTGATGCCCCTGATGTAGCTGGCCATTGAAGATGATGCCACCACCTACGCCGGTGCCCATAATGACACCAAAAACCACCTTATAACCCCGTGCAGCACCATCCAACGCTTCACTTAGAGCGAAGCAGTTTGCGTCGTTGGCAAGGCGTAGTGGGCGCTTGAGTTGTTGTTGTAGGTCGTCAAGTAGTGGCTGATTATTCAGGCAGGTGGTGTTGCAGTTTTTCATTCTGCCGGTTCGGCTTGAAATTGCCCCCGGAGTGCCTATGCCGACGGTGCAACGCTGCCCTGCTCTCTTTTCTAGCTCAGTCACCAGTTGTACGATGGTTTTAATGATGGCCTGATAGCCTACTGAGGCGGGCGTTGCCACGCGCAGACGGTGCCGCTCATTGCCCCGGCCATCCAGTACCACTCCCTCGGTTTTTGTGCCGCCTAAATCGATACCGATATGCATAGTGCCTCGCTGTTAATTCACCCACCTTGGGGAGAGAGCCGATAAGACTTACATTTGTTGCTGTAAATGCGTATATTACGCAAAAAATGTATTTTACTCGGGAATTATTTGCTTAGATGTTGCTGCATACGCCGCAACAGCACTATTTAAAACCCCTTAGTACGTTCACCCTTTAACAGAAAAGATAGATCGATTACCACATGACCCTTTTACTGATTGTCTTAATCCCTTTGTTGGGTGCCTTGCTGGTGCCGGTGGCCGCTGTTCGTGGTCGCATGGGCGCGGCATTTATGGCGGGAACGCTCACCGCGGCGGCGCTCGGCCTGCTGCTGTCGCTTGCGCCGCAGGTTTTTGCTGGCGAGGTTTTGGTCAGCAGCTGGGACTGGATGGCAGAGCTGGGGCTCTACTTCTCGTTCCGGCTTGATGGCCTGGGTCTGCTGTTTGCGCTGTTGATTTTAGGTATTGGGTTGCTGGTCATTATCTACGCGACCTATTACCTCTCGCCGAAAGACTCGATGCCCAAGTTCTTTGCTTACATGATGTTGTTCATGGGCGCGATGCTGGGGGTGGTGCTATCAGAAAACTTGATCCTGTTGCTGATTTTCTGGGAGCTGACCAGCCTGACTTCATTCTTGTTAGTGAGCTTTTGGCGGCATCGTGCCGATGCTCGACAGGGTGCGCGGATGGCGTTGGCCGTAACGGGTGGTGGTGGTCTCTGCCTGCTCGCCGGTATCTTGCTATTGGGCGAAATCGTGGGCAGTTATGAGTTGTCGGTGGTGTTGGCATCGGCTGATTTGATTCAGAGTCATGATCTGTACGCGCCCGCTCTGATTTTGATCCTGCTGGGTGCCTTTACCAAGTCGGCACAATTCCCGTTCCACTTCTGGTTGCCCCATGCGATGGCGGCCCCCACCCCGGTTAGCGCTTACCTGCATTCGGCAACGATGGTCAAGGCGGGGGTTTTTCTGTTAGCGAGGATGCACCCCGCCCTCTCCGGTGGTGATTTATGGTTCTATCTGGTCACCACTGCCGGGTTAATCACCTTGGTATTTGCCGCCTATGTGGCACTGTTTAGGCACGATCTTAAAGGCTTGCTGGCCTACTCAACCATCAGTCATCTGGGTTTAATTACCCTATTGTTCGGTTTCGGCACGCCACTGGCTGCGGTGGCCGGCGTTTTTCACATTATTAACCACGCCACTTTCAAGGCATCACTGTTTATGGCGGCGGGTGTTATTGACCACGAGGCGGGTACGCGAGATATGCGCATTCTCAGTGGACTGTTCAAATACATGCCTTATACCGCGATGCTGGCGATGGTGGCCGCCGCTGCAATGGCCGGGGTGCCGCTGCTGAATGGCTTCCTCAGTAAAGAGATGTTTTTTGTTGAGACCCTGGCATTAGAACGCTTTGGTGATTGGGCATGGCTAATTCCGGCACTGGCGACGTTGGCAGGTATCTTTGCGGTTGCCTACTCGCTGCGCTTTATCCACGATGTGTTTTTTGGTGGCAAGCCTAAAAATCTACCTAAGGAGCCCCACGAGCCACCCCGCTTAATGAAAATACCGATTGAAGTGCTGGTGACGCTCTGCCTGCTGGTGGGTATATTCCCCGCCTTTACGGTGGGGCCACTGCTGGCAACAGCGGCTGAGAGTGTACTGCAAACTTCGGCACCAGAATATAGCCTAGCCATCTGGCATGGCTTTAATACAGCGATCGTGATGAGCATTATCGCGCTGGTGGGTGGAACGCTATTCTATCTGCTTCGTCATCGTATGTACGCACTGCATGATCGCCTTTTGCCGAATGAATTTGGTGCCAAGCAGATCTTCGATGGAATGATTCGGGGCTTGATCGATGCTTCCCGCTGGATTACCCGCCTGCTGGAAAATGGCTCATTGCAGCGTTATTTAGCACTTTTGGTGGGGGCGGCGATCACGGTGGGACTCTATGCAGCGCTGCAACATGGTGCCATTAACCTATCGGTATCCGGCTCCACTATTCCCGTTAATGGCGTGGCCATCGCGATTATGGTTGGTTTAATGCTGGCCGGGCTTGGAACGGTAATACTGCATCGTCACCGCTTACCTGCGTTGGTCATGCTCGGTGTGGCGGGGCTGTGTGTCTCGCTGTTTTTTGTCTATTTTTCAGCACCCGATCTGGCACTGACCCAGCTTTCGGTTGAGGTGGTAACTATCATCTTGTTGCTGCTGGCGCTGCACTTTATGCCCCAAGAGGCTGCGGCCGATTCCAGCCGTAGTCGACGCTGGCGTGATGTGGCACTGGCAGGCAGTGCAGGCGCAGGGGTAGCGGGCCTGACATGGGCAGTGCTGACCTCGCCGTTTGAGACGTTGTCAGACTACTATCTGGAGCAGAGCGTGCCCGGGGGTGGCGGCACCAATGTGGTTAACGTGATTCTGGTCGATTTCCGTGGCTTTGATACCTTTGGCGAAATTACAGTGCTGGCGATTGCCGCCATCGGTATTCATGCGGTGCTGCAAAATCTCATTATTAAGCCTAACGAGCCGGGGCCATATGGCTGGGCGGCGGCAAAACCGCCGCTGTTACTGGAGGTGATCTCACGGCCACTGCTGCCGTTGGCACTGATGGTGGCGGTCTACCTGATGCTGCGCGGACACAATGAGCCGGGTGGTGGCTTTATTGCTGGGCTGGTGGTCGGAATTGCACTGGTGATGCAGTATCTGGCCAGTGGTGTCGAGTGGACACAGGCACGACTGCGGATTGATTACTTTAAGGTGATTGCGGTAGGTCTGATTCTCTCACTGCTTACCGGTGTTGCCAGCTGGCTGTTGGGTTATCCGTTTATGACCACCACCTTCACCTATCTCTATTGGCCTGTGGTGGGCAAGTTTGAAGTGGCGAGTGCCATGGTTTTTGATCTGGGAGTATTTTTGACGGTGGTGGGTATTACCATGGTA
>JALSJH010000071.1 GCA_026989455.1 Chromatiales bacterium
CCTAAAGAAAAAACCACCACCCACACCCCAATGATGCAGCAGTATCTGCGAATTAAGGGGGAGCATCCCGATATTTTGCTCTTCTATCGTATGGGTGATTTTTATGAGCTGTTTTTTGATGATGCGCGTAAGGCATCCAAGCTGCTGGATATCACTCTCACTGCACGGGGTCAATCTGCGGGCAAGCCTATTCCTATGGCGGGCATTCCCTACCACGCCGCTGAGGGGTATCTGGCTAAGCTGGTGCGCCGTGGGGAGTCGATTGCCATCTGCGAGCAAGTGGGTGACCCGGCAACCAGCAAGGGGCCGGTGGAGCGCAAGGTTGTACGCATTCTGACCCCAGGCACTCTTACCGATGAGGCGTTATTGGATGAGCGCCGCGATAACCTGCTTGCTGCGGCACACCAAGTGGGGGATCAGCTTGGGCTGGTTACGTTGGATGTCAGTAGTGGTCGTTTTTTCGCTATGCAGCTCAATACCATGGAGGCGTTGGTCAATGAGTTGGCGCGCCTGCAACCGGCAGAGCTTTTGCTGAGCGAAGAGTTTCCCCGTTCAGCATTAAATGAGCAGCGCGGTATTCGTAATCAAGCACCATGGAATTTTGAGCTGGAGACCGCCACCCGTTTACTAGCCAATCAGTTTGGCACTAAAGATCTGGCCGGTTTTGGTTGTGAAGATATGCCTGCCGCAATCGCAGCGGCGGGTTGCTTGCTCAACTATATAAAGGAGACCCAACGCACCACGTTGCCACATATTCATGCGCTGCGAGTTGAGTCTCAAGATGATGCGATTCAGTTGGATAGCGCCACACGCCGGAATTTGGAGTTGGAGTATAACCTCTCTGGCGGACAGGAGCATACCCTTGCCTGGGTGATGGATCATACGGCCACTGCAATGGGTAGCCGCACGCTGCGCCGCTGGATTAACCGCCCGCTGCGTGATCAATCGCTACTACAGCAACGTCATCAGGTGATCGGTGCTCTGCTGCAAGAGGGTCGCCATGTCGATCTACATCAAGCACTGCGCAAAGTGGGTGATGTGGAGCGCATTCTCGCTCGTGTTGCACTTCGCAGTGCGCGCCCGAGGGATCTCGCGCAACTTGGCTCTGCCCTAGAACAACTACCCGCTATTCAGCAGCAGCTATCCAACATTGACACCCCACTACTGCGCGAGCTTTTAGATGAAATAGGCCAGCATCCGGAAATAACCGATCTTCTGCAGCGTGCTATTATCGACAACCCACCGATGCTGATTCGTGATGGCGGGGTGATTGCCCCAGGTTACAGCGCTGAGCTGGATGAACTACGCGCACTGAAAGAGAATGCCGGGCAATATCTGGTTGATCTAGAGCAGCGTGAAAAAACCCGCACCGGCATCGCCACGCTAAAAGTCAGCTATAACCGGGTGCACGGTTACTACATTGAGGTGAGTAAAGGGCAGTCGGACAATGTACCCGCCGACTACCAGCGCCGTCAGACCCTTAAAAATGCCGAGCGCTATATCACACCGGAGCTTAAAAGCTTCGAAGACCAAGTTTTAAGTGCTAAAGAGCGTGCCCTCAGTAAAGAGAAGGCGCTTTATGAGGCGTTGCTGGAGATACTCAACCAGAAGCTGGGGGAGCTACAACTCTGTGCCAACGCACTGGCACAACTGGATGCGCTCAATAATCTGGCAGAACGGGCTGAGCGACTGAACCTCAGCTGCCCACAGATGAGCAACCAACCCGGCATCGACATCACCGCTGGTCGCCACCCGGTGGTGGAGCAGGTGCTGGATGCCCCTTTCATCCCTAACGACACCGTGCTGAGCAATGAACGCTGCATGTTGCTCATTACCGGCCCTAACATGGGGGGGAAGTCCACCTATATGCGCCAGGTGGCACTGATTTCTCTGCTAGCCTATATTGGCAGCTACGTGCCTGCAGAAGCCGCCACCTTAGGGCCTATTGACCGCATTTTCACCCGTATTGGTGCCTCAGATGATCTGGCCAGTGGTCGCTCGACATTTATGGTCGAGATGACGGAAACCGCCAACATCCTGCACAATGCCACCCCGCAAAGTCTGGTATTAATGGATGAAGTAGGACGCGGAACCAGCACTTTTGATGGCCTCTCACTGGCTTGGGCCTGTGCTGAGCAGTTGGCCCGCAGTGTTAAAGCCTTCACTCTGTTCTCTACCCACTACTTCGAACTCACCACCCTGCCCGAGCACCATAGCAATGTGGTTAATGTACACCTGGATGCCGTAGAGCACGGCAATCGTATTGTCTTTATGCATTCAGTTAAAGAGGGACCGGCAAATAAGAGTTATGGCTTACAAGTCGCGGCACTGGCTGGGGTACCTGAACATGTTATTCGCAATGCTAAACAGAAACTGCACCAGTTAGAGGGGGAAAACCCACAGAAAGTGGCTCCTGCACCGCAGCAAATTTCACTTTTCGCCGCAGAGCCGCCCCACCCAGCCATTGAGCAACTGGATAAAATCAGCGTCGATAAGCTCACCCCACGGGATGCGATTAATCTGCTTTATGATTTAAAAAAACTCCTTTAATCAAATTGTTAGAACAATATAACTTAGTTTTTTAGGTGAAATAAAAATCAATGAGTTGTTAAATTTTTATTAAAAACACCTTGCGAACACCACAGGCAGTTGCTATCTTTCTCAACATGAACGACAACGATATCCCTTTAGATCCACCAAAGCGCCGCGCTTGGATAAAGTACAGACTTGAGATAGCCGGTTACACACTCAGCTCGCTCGCCAGAGAACTTGGCGTTAGCCGACATGCGCCAAAACTGGCACTGGATCGCCCCTATCCACGGATGGAACGTGCCATTGCAGAGAAGATTGGTATACCTGCCCATGAGATCTGGAAAGAGCGTTACAACGAAGAAGGGCTACCCAACCGCACCATTGGCCGACCTCGTAAAGTGAAAGCGACCACCTCGACCTCCTAGAAGGCTCTCTAAGTGGCTCATGTACTCTGCACCCTCTCGCTTGCCTCTTAGGGAAGCTCTAATCAAGTCATGAATGTTTTAGGCTGGCTGAAATCGCCCTAATTTATCCCGAAAATTGCACCA
>JALSJH010000072.1 GCA_026989455.1 Chromatiales bacterium
GGAAGCTCTAATCAAGTCATGAATGTTTTAGGCTGGCTGAAATCGCCCTAATTTATCCCGAAAATTGCACCAGTAGAGCGGCTCCTGGGTTGTTCTAAAACCCATTACTACAAAGAGGCAAAAGCGCCACCTCCCTTATCTGATAGGGAATCGAAAAATAATTCGGTTACCTCTACTGTTCTGTCAACCAAAATTCGGGGTTATTCACAACTTTTTTCCACAGCGCCCTTTTCATCGGATAGAGCAATAAAAATCATTGATTAGCGCGTTGACTTCTCTATCTCACTGAATATTATAGAAAAATAAAGCTGTCTATTTTTTGATCAATTTAACATTTCTGTAATAATGACGGGGCTTGCCAGCCCTTTCACACATTTAATCCACAAAGTTATCCACAGCTTTTGTGGAAAACTTTTTTTTCCTTTACAGGGCTGCAAGTTAGCATTATTTGTCTACCGTAGTAGCTCTTTTGGAATGCATTTAAATCACACTATTTTTCACAAGACGGGGGTTAAATTGTAAGCCTGATGTTTTCACGTTTTTGTGTACCCCATCTCAGCATAATCCATATCCAAAAAGGTTAATTTTCATCTGGAAATTAAGGGTTTTTGAGTTTGGTATGAAAAAAACCGGAATAACGCTATAATGCGCCGCTTCGTAGCCTATTTAAGAACTACAACCAAAGAAGAATAAGTTGTAATTATGCCGAAACAAAAAATTAGCGATAAAGTTCTCCGCACGCGGGTAAAACTGCTGGGCACCCTACTGGGTAATGTCATCCGTGACCAGGCGGGTGAGCGTGTTTTCAATGCGGTGGAAAACCTGCGCAAGGGCTTCCTCAAGCTACGCAGCAAGGAGAGCGCCAAGACCCGTCAACGCATGAACGAACTGGTTGAAGGGCTAGACCCTGAAACGGCGACCCATGTGGTGAGAGCATTCAGCATCTACTTCAGTCTGGTTAATATTGCGGAAGAGGAGTTTCAACACATCCAGCGCCGCAAAACCGTTAAAGCGGCAGCACCTCTCTGGACTGGCTCCTTCGACGACACTATTCGCACCCTGTATCAACAAGGGGTTAAGCTTGAGCAGCTGGAGACACTCTTAAATGGTCTCGCCTATATTCCGGTTATCACCGCCCACCCCACGGAGGCAAAGCGTCGCACAATATTAGAGACCCAGCGCCGTATTTTCATCACCATCAAACAGCTGGATGATCCACGCCTGAATAAATACCAGCACCAAGAGGTCGTTACTGAGATTGAAACCGGTATCCGTCAGCTCTGGTTAACCGACGAAGTACGCTCTACTCGCCCCAAGGTGAGCGACGAAATAAAAAATGGTCTCTACTTCTTTAAACAGAGCCTGTTTGATGCCATTCCACAAAGCTATCGCCACCTAGAAAAGGCCATTAAACGCCACTATGGTAGTGAGCTGATCGGCAAGCCGCTTGAGATACCGAGCATTATCAAATTCGGTTCATGGATTGGTGGTGACCGCGATGGCAACCCCAATGTAAAACCTGAGACCACCGAAATGGCGCTGCGGATGCAGACACGCCAGGTCTTAGATGCCTATATTCCCCGGGTTAGCGAGCTGATTCATCTCTTGACCCACTCCAGTAGTCTTTGTCATTTCTCAGAGCAACTGCTCAGCAGCATTGCCGATGATGAAGCACGCTATTCAGAGCGGGCCTTTGCGGGTAAACCTGACCGCTTCAAAACAGAACCCTATCGTCGCAAAATTGAGATAATGCGCTATCGTTTGAGCTGCAATCTTGCAGCTACCGAGGCTAAACTTGCCGATAGCGAGCTGAGCAATAGTGAAAGTGACCGCTACACGTCTGAAAGTGAATTCCTGAGTGACCTTTACCTGCTTCGTGAATCACTGGTTGCCAACGGAGATCAAACCATAGCCGATGGCAAGCTAAAAGATCTCATCTACCTGGCCGAAACATTTGGCTTCTACCTGTTAAAGCTGGATATTCGCCAAGAGTCCACGCGTCACTCAGAAGCTGTGGCAGAGATATTAAAAACAACACTGGACTACAATGCACTCTCGGAAGATGAGCGTATCGACTCGCTGGCTCAACTGATCGCAACCGGAGAAGGCAAAAAAGAAATATCAGATATTGACCTCACTCGTTACAGCGAACCGACCCAAGAGACGCTGCGTGTTTTTGAGGTGATGCAGAATATGCGGGAAGAGGTTAGCCCCAAGGCGTTTGGTGCTTACATCATCTCGATGACACACCAAGCCTCCCATATCATGGAGGTGATGTATCTTGCTCACCTAGCAGGTCTGACAGGCTACCGGGATGGTAACGCTTTTTGTGATTTACAAGTCGGCCCACTGTTTGAAACCATCGAAGATCTTAAGCACATCGAGCCGGTTATGGAAAAACTGCTTAACAATAGTGTGTATGGTGAATTGCTCAAGGCCTCTGGCAACCTGCAAGAGGTGATGCTGGGGTACTCTGATTCTTGTAAAGATGGCGGTATTCTCTCCTCCGCTTGGAGCCTCTATAAGGCACAAAAACAGATCACTACACTGGCTGCGGCGCGAAATATTCAAATCCGCCTCTTCCATGGTCGTGGCGGCACCGTTGGCCGTGGTGGCGGCCCAACCCACGAGGCGATTCTCTCTCAACCCAATGGAACCGTGGGTGGTGAGATCAAATTCACCGAACAGGGTGAAGTGCTGTCATTCAAATATAGTAATGTCGAAACGGCGGTCTATGAGTTGACCATGGGCGTAACCGGCTTGATGAAGGCGAGCCGTAGCCTGATTGAAAAACCTGCGGAAGATAACACGCAATACCTCGAAATCATGGATGAAGTCGCCATCATGGGCGAACAGACTTACCGCGAAATAACCGATCACACCCCCGGCTTTCTCGACTACTTCTATGAAGCCACACCGTTGAGTGAAATTGCGATGATGAATATAGGCTCACGCCCCTCACATCGGAAAAAAGGTGATCGCTCGAAAAGTTCTGTACGCGCCATCGCCTGGGTATTTGCCTGGTCACAATCGCGCCAAACCCTGCCCGCATGGCTCGGCATTGGCAGCGCACTCAGCAACTGGTCACAAGGTGATGAGGCCCGTAAAGAGAAGCTTCACGAGATGTACCAGCAGTGGCCCTTCTTTCGTGTGCTAATGAGCAACACGCAGATGGCACTCTTCAAGGCCGATGCCGCTATCGCCAAGAAATATTCAACACTGTGCATAGACCCCACCACCGGTGAGCGGATCTACACACTGATACGTGATGAGCTGAAATTAACCACTGATAACGTACTGCAAGTGGCGGATAACGAGTACCTGATGGAAGAGAACCCATCACTGGCGCTCTCTTTATCACGCCGCAACCCCTACCTGGATCCGTTAAACCATATACAGGTGACACTGATCAAGCGCTACCGGGATGAATCAACAACGGATGAAGCGCGTGAAGTGTGGCTTAGCCCATTACTTCGTTCAATCAACGCCATTGCCGCAGGTATGCGGAATACAGGTTAGCCAATCTTTATTGGCTCCTGATGCCCCCAACAGAGCAAGTTGAAGATGAAAATATTTAATGATTTTTTACCCATTATTCTCTTCTTTGTCGTCTATAAGATGTACGACATCTATACCGCTACAGCCGTTGCTATTGTTACCGCAATCGTTCAGGCGGCGCTTTACTACGGCAAATACCGCAAGCTGGAGAAGATGCACCTTATCAACGTCGGCGTACTGGTTCTATTTGGTGGTGCCACCCTGCTGTTTCAAAACGAGGCTTTTATCATGTGGAAGCCGACCGTCATTAACTGGCTGCTTGCCGCTGTGCTGCTGGGTAGTCACTTCATTGGTGAAAAAACAGTAATGCAGCGCCTCATGGATGGCACCCTTACCCTGCCCCGCACGACCTGGGGTAGAATCAACATCAGCTGGATCCTTTTCTTCCTGCTCTCCGGTCTACTCAATATCTATGTTGCATTCAACTACGACACCGACACATGGGTCAATTTCAAGCTGTTCGGGATGCTTGGAATAACCGTTGTTTTCATGATTGCACAGGGACTCTATCTCTCACGACTCCTGAAAGAACAACAACCACTCAAGAGTGAGGAGTGAGCGGTGCTCTACGCCATCATCGCCGAAGACCATCCCGGCACACTGCAACAACGGCTATCAGCGCGCCCTGCCCACTTGGCACATCTACAAACCCTCCAAGATAAAGGGGCGTTGATTTTAGCCGGCCCACACCCGGCTATCGATAGCAGTGACCCCGGAGAAGCGGGTTTCACTGGCAGCCTGATTGTTGCTGAATTCCCCACACTCGAAGCTGCGCAAGCGTGGGCCGACACCGACCCCTACTTAGCCGCAGCTGTTTTTAGCACCGTCAGCGTAAAGCCCTTTAAAAAGGTATTCCCAGCATGAGCAATCGCGTCGAACGCATCACTGCCGCTTTAGAGACCGCATACAAACCGCACGCGCTTGAGGTGATTGATGATAGCCATCAACACGCAGGCCACGCCAGTGCGGGCGGTAAAGGACATTTTACCGTTAGAATTATTGCCGATGCCTTTCATGAGCAGTCACTGATTCAACGCCACCGTATGATTCATAGCACCTTGGCAGC
>JALSJH010000073.1 GCA_026989455.1 Chromatiales bacterium
AAATAGTTAACCCATGGAAACAAGAGGATCTTAAATGAAACTAATTAGCCATCGCGTTATGCTCACAACCGCTCTGCTACTGAGCATGCCACTACACGCCAGTGAAGGTGATGTCATTGCCACGGTCAACGGTAGCCCTGTCACCATCAAACAACTCAACGCCTATGCTCAGATACGCCAATCACAAGGCCAAGCCGAACAAATGCCCGAGCAGATGATTCTGGATGAAGTGATCAACCGAGAGCTCATCACTCAAGATGCCACCCAGCGTAACTTCAATAAAGATGAGTCATTCACCACGGCGCTACAAGAGCAAACAAAAAACCTGCTGGCCGCCTACACCATCCAGAAAATCATTCAGGATGGGGGTGAGATCGATGATGCCACGCTGCGCAGCGAATACGATACCTATATCGCAACACTGAGTGACCTTGAGTATCGCGCCCGGCATATTTTATTAGATGACGAAGCGACTGCCGCCGCTATTATCAAAGAGCTAGAGAGTGGAAAAGATTTCTCCAAACTGGCTGAAGAGAAGTCAACCGGCCCATCCGCTGCTGAGGGTGGCTCTTTGGGCTGGTTCCGCCCTGAGCAGATGATACCGGAGTTTTCCAACGTACTGATCACCCTCAAGCCCGGTCAATACAGTGATCAACCGGTCAAAACACAGTTCGGCTGGCACATTATTCTGTTGGAAGAGACACGCAAACAGCCAGCACCTACTTTTGACAGCATGCGCGAGGGGCTAAAAAACAATCTGATTAGCCAACGAGTGCAAAACTACATTAAAGGCCTTCGCAATAGCGCCAATATTGTCATTAACGAAAAGTAGTTACACTACAAACGGATAGCGCTTTAGGGTGCCATCTGTTATAAATATTTGTAACTGTTCAACGTGTTTGGATTTTGCTTTAAATCGAGACATTTTCGCACGCAAAGAGGGAGCCTGTAGGGAATAGGTGACCGATTGAGTACGAAAATAACGAAGAGTTGAAGCAAAAGATAAATAGGCTGAGTCGTTACAATATTTTGTAGTTTGTTTGGTAATTGTGCAGGGGCCAGTTAATCAGACAGGGATGTTGATGATCTAACAAGATTAATACCCCAATTTATATACTACTTGGTATACAATAGCACCGGTATCGCAATTCAACTGCGATGTTCATATTATCACTCAGAGATGGCGCACAAAAATGAATCCAATGAAACTGCTGGTTATTGAGGATGATGAGAGCCTGAGAAACATGCTCTCAGAATATCTCACTATCAAAGGCAGTCAGGTTGATACGGCAGGAGATGGCATTACCGGCCTGCACCTTGCGGTTGTTAACGACTACGATGCGCTAATTATTGATCTCACCCTGCCCGGTATCGACGGCCTGGAAATCACCTCAAAGCTGCGTAACGAGGCCCGCAAGACCACCCCTATTCTAATGCTAACCGGACGCGGCACCCTCGATGACAAACTCACCGGCTTTAGTAAGGGAGCAGACGACTATCTGGTTAAACCATTTGAACTCGAGGAGCTGTTTGTGCGGCTGCATGCACTTTGCAAGCGACAATCCAACTCAACAATTCATCAGCATGAACTCTCAGTGGGTGATTTAACCCTCAATACTGAGACCATGGAAGTGTACCGTGAGAAGAGACGTATTGAACTCACCTCTACCAACCTGCGTCTGTTAGAAGTTTTAATGCGCAAAGCGCCCCACGTGGTTAAACACGCCGAGCTGGAGAGATCGCTCTGGGGAGATAACCCACCTGACAGCAGCTCACTGCGCACCCATGTACACTATCTGCGCGATGCCATCGATAAGCCGTTTGAGGGTACAATGCTAAACACCGTACACGGCATCGGCTATCGCCTGTCACCAACCAGTGCAGTGACACCTGACACCACCCCCTCAAAAACCAGCCATGACCGATCCACAGCGTAAACACCCACGAAGAGAATAAGCTCAGAAGAGAGTGACAACATGTTCCGGTTTACACCGGAACAGCTGTTGATGAAGCCGCTTACATATTATCCAAAATAGCCTTTTTAACCTCTTCCAGCGTGGCACCTGTGGTGATCATCGGTGCGCTGCTCTGGGCAATGGCGGTATCTGGATCTTTCAGTCCATGCCCGGTTAAGGTACAGACAATTTTGCTGCCCTGGGGGATTTTTCCTGATTTAATATCACGCATGGCACCCGCCAACGAAGTCGCTGATGCAGGCTCGCAAAAAATGCCTTCCTTCTCTGCCAGCAGCTTCTGTGCCGCCAGAATCTCTTCATCTGTGCACTCATCAAACCAGCCGTTTGACTCCTCTTTTACCTGCCACGCCTTGTCCCAGGATTGTGGGTGACCAATCCGAATGGCAGTGGCAACCGTTTCAGGCGCATCAACCATCTCGCCGCGCATGAAGGGGGCAGAGCCAGCCGCTTGATAGCCCAACATACGAGGAGAGGCATTCACAATACCGTGCTCTTTATATTCGGTGTAACCCATCCAGTGCGCGGTGATATTACCAGCATTCCCCACAGGCAAGCAGTGGAAATCAGGTGCGCCACCCAACTCTTCCATAATCTCAAAAGCAGCCGTTTTCTGGCCTTCTAGGCGGTAGGGATTAATCGAGTTGACGATGGTGACCGGCGCATGTGAAGCGACCTCTTTAACCAGCTGCATCCCTTCATCAAAGTTACCTTTAATCTGGATAACCACAGCACCGTGCATCATCGCTTGCGAGAGTTTACCCAGTGCAATTTTGCCTTCGGGTATCAATACAAACGCGGTGATTCCTGCTCGGGCAGCATACGCAGCCGCCGCTGCGGATGTATTGCCGGTAGAGGCACAAATAATCGCCTTGGCACCCTCTTCAACCGCCTTGGTCACGGCCATGGTCATGCCACGATCTTTAAACGAACCCGTCGGATTCAACCCTTCATATTTGACATATATTTCAACATTTTTGCCCAACTCACGGGGAATGGTGCTCAATTTGATCAGTGGCGTATTACCTTCACCAAGGCTGATCAGGCGAGTATCATCATTAACAGGCAAGCGATCACGGTACTTGTCTATCAACCCCGTATAGCGTTTATTAAATGGCATATCTATATTCCTCTTTTAATCTTATCTGTTGTGCAGAGAGCTAACCCAGTGACTCCATACGAATGCGCATCACTTCTCCGGTAATCGCTTCGAGAGACTCGATGGCGTTAATCGCATCATTCATGCGCTTCTCTTGTACCTTGTGAGTCAGCATAATAATGTTGGCATTACGCTCGCCTTCAGCAGGCTCTTGCTGAATCATCGCCTCGATGCTAATACCCCGATCACCCAAAATCTGGGTTAACTCGGCCAATACACCGGGTCGATCAGCGGCAGATATCCTCAGATAGTAACTGGTCTCTACTTCACCCATATCCAAAATATCAATATCACGAATCGCACTGCTCTGGAAAGCGAGGTGGGGTATGCGACTCTCCACTGGTGCATCCATCGTTCGCACCACATCAATCACATCGGCAATCACCGCCGACGCAGTGGGCTCAGCCCCCGCGCCAGGGCCATAATAGAGGGTAGGTCCAACCGCATCACCCTGCACCAGCACCGCATTCATCACCCCATCCACATTGGCAATCAGACGACGCTCAGGAATGAGGGTGGGATGTACTCGCAACTCCACGCCCTTGTCAGTGCGGCGCGAAATGCCCAAGTGTTTGATGCGGTAGCCCAACTTCTCGGCGCACTCAACATCTTCACGGGTTATTTTAGTGATCCCTTCGGTGTAGGCTTTATCAAACTGTAGCGGCATACCAAAGGCAATCGAGGCGAGAATCGTCAGCTTATGCGCCGCATCAATCCCTTCAACATCAAAAGTAGGATCAGCCTCGGCATAGCCCAAACGCTGCGCTTCGGCGAGCACATCACCAAAATCAGTACCGTTGTCACGCATTTCAGTGAGGATGAAATTACCCGTACCATTAATGATACCGGCCAGCCACTCAATGCGATTGGCCGACAACCCTTCGCGCACTGCTTTGATAATCGGAATACCACCGGCAACAGCCGCCTCATAAGCTACGGTTACCCCTTTCGCTTCTGCTGCTGCAAAAATAGCATTGCCGTGCTTGGCAATCAGCGCCTTGTTAGCGGTCACCACATGCTTTCCCTGCGCAATAGCAGAGAGCACCAGCTCACGAGCCAGCCCATCACCACCCATCAGCTCAACAACAATTTGAACTTCCGGATCATTGACCACATCTAGCGGATTGGTGGTTAATTTAATACCGCTGGTATCACAGATACGAGGCTTATTCAGATCACGCGCCGCAGCATGTACCACGGTAATCTCCCTACCCGCACGGCGGCTAATCTCCTCAGCGTTCCGTTTCAATATGTTAACGGTACCACCGCCCACAGTACCCAGCCCCAACAGACCTATCTTCACCTGACTCACCAACCTCTCCTCATTAACCAAAACTTGGTATACGCTGTTATTTTTATTGGCCTGGATAATCTATGAATTATCCGAGCAAGCTAAACCCTAATCCTCAGATTAGGATTAACCACTAATCAGCCCATCTTTACGAAACATATCACGAATTCCTCGCACCGCTTGGCGAGTACGATGCTCGTTCTCAATCAGCCCAAAGCGCACATGGTCATCACCATATTCACCAAAACCGATTCCGGGTGAGACCGCTACTTTCGCCTCTTCCAGTAACTTTTTGGAAAACTCCAGCGAGCCCATCTCTTTATATGCATCGGGAATCGGTGCCCAGACAAACATGGTTGCCTTTGGCTTCTCCACCGCCCAACCGATGCTGTTAAGACCCTCGCACAACACATCGCGGCGCAGGCGATAAGTGTCACAAATCTCCTGCACACACTCTTGCGGGCCTTCGAGTGCTTCGATGGCGGCCACTTGCACTGGTGTAAACATGCCGTAATCCAAGTAGGATTTCATGCGTGATAGCGCCCCCACCAAAGTTGGATTACCCACCATAAAGCCCACCCGCCAACCGGGCATATTGTAACTTTTAGAGAGGGTGAAAAACTCTACAGCCACCTCTTTCGCCCCCTCAACCTGCATAATTGAGGGTGCTTTATAACCATCAAACACAATATCCGCATAAGCCAAATCTTGAACAATCCAGATGCCCTGCTCTTTGGCGATCGCCACCACTTTCTCGAAAAACTCCAACTCCACACACTGGGTAGTGGGGTTGCCGGGGAAGTTTAATACCAGCATTTTTGGTTTTGGATAAGAGTCCTTTATCGCCTTCTCCAGTGCATCGAAAAAGTCGACATCGGGTGTCATCGGCACATGCCGAATATCTGCACCCGCAATCACAAAGCCGTAGGGGTGAATAGGGTATGAAGGGTTGGGCACCAACACCGCATCACCCGGCCCCACCGTTGCCAGCGCAAGATGCGCCAACCCCTCTTTGGAGCCGATGGTGACAATGGACTCTGTCTCTGGATCGAGATCCACATCATAGCGATTTTTATACCAGTTGCAGATGGCTCGCCGCAGACGCGGAATCCCTTTCGAGACCGAATAGCGGTGCGTATCACTACGCTGCGCCACCTCAACCAGCTTATCCACAATGTGGGGCGGAGTGGGTTGGTCGGGGTTACCCATACCAAAGTCAATAATATCTTCACCGCGGGCACGCGCTTGCGCCTTCAGATCACCAACAATATTGAACACGTAAGGGGGTAATCTTTTAATTCTTGAAAATTCGTCCATCAATGGCTTAACTCGATATTAAAAATAATAATGCGTGATTGTTTCTGTGAGTCTAGGGGGCTGCCCGAGAATAGAAGAGCTACCGTGGAAAAGCCCCAATAAAGCACTGCAACGAGAGAAAAAACAAGATCACAACCCAACCCGCGAATGATTTCGGGTAAAACGATAGATTTTAACCTAGATAACCGGGTTATCACAGTTTAACATGGTATTCACACCATAAAAATCCAACAATTCAGGTTCATTCATGCAGATACATCAAGAGACCAACCTCGCCGCCATCACTATTCGACGTTACCAGAAAGGGTGTGTTGAGATCGTCCACCCGATCACCAAGCGTGACGAAGAGGGAAAGCCCATTATCAATCAACAGCAACTCACCCGTAGCGCCGTTATTATGGGTGCATCACTCATTGAGGCGTGGCCGGTAGATAGCATCGAAGCACTTGAAGCCAAACACCTGGAAAGAGTGCTGTCACTCGAACCAGAAGTTATTTTGGTAGGCACCGGAGATAAACTGAGCTTTCCATCCCCCCACTGCGCTGAGGCGATACTAAAGCAAGGTGTTGGCGTGGAGTATATGGATATTGGAGCCGCCTGCCGCACCTACAATATTTTAACAGCAGAAGGGCGGCATGTTGCGGTGGCACTCATCTTGGGCAATCTCTGATCTATTTTATTCGGGTTAACTATTATCCAGCAGCGCATCCATAGAGAAACCCTCGCGAGACATAATCTGACGCAGGCGCTTTAGCGCCTCCAGCTGAATTTGACGCACTCGCTCACGGGTAACACCCAGCTCAAGACCCACCTCTTCAAGGGTGAAAATATCATGACCATTAAGGCCAAAGCGGCGTGACAGCACCTCACGCTGCTTATCACTCAACATGCTCAGCCAGTGCTCAATATTATTGCGCACATCTTCATGTTGCAGACTCACATCCGGCTCGTTGCCGTGGTCGTCCGCAATACCATCAATAATTGAGCGATCCGTATCGCGCCCCATCGGCACATCTACTGAGGTTACCCGCTCATTCAGGCTGATCATACGCTGAATCTCTTCTACCGGCTTGTCGAGCATCTCGGCAATCTCTTCAGCGCTGGGTTCGTGGTCAAGTGTTTGCGACAAATGCCGTCCGGCACGAAGATAAACGTTGATCTCTTTCACCACATGAATCGGCAGGCGAATGGTACGGGTCTGATTCATAATGGCTCGCTCGATGGTCTGGCGAATCCACCACGTGGCATAGGTTGAAAAACGAAACCCCCGTTCGGGGTCAAACTTCTCAACCGCTTTGATCAAGCCCAGATTCCCCTCCTCAATTAGATCAAGCAGCGCCAAGCCTCGGTTCAAATAACGGCGGGCAATTTTGACCACCAGACGAAGATTACTCTCAATCATCCGCTTGCGGCAGTTTTGATCACCTCGCTGCGCCCAGCGCGAAAAATGAACCTCTTCCTGAGCTGTCAATAAGGGAGAGAAGCCGATCTCATTTAAGTAGAGGCGGGTGGCATCCACATCACCATCCGACACGCTCCCTTTTTCAAATGTTTTTTCATCCGAGTTTTTACTCTCAATAACCTCTGATTTTTCATTCAGATTTTTGTTATCGTTATTTTTTTTATCCCGCTTTGTCACCATACTATCCACACCTACTATCTTTTTATTCCCGGCAAAAATTTCATAGGATCAACCGGTTTCCCTTCGCGCCTTATCTCAAAATGTAACATCACCTGATCAGTGCCACTGCGCCCCATAGACGCAATTAACTCGCCCCGTTTCACCTGCTGTCCCTCTTTGACCCGGTTTTCATCATTATGTGCGTAAGCGCTAAGATATTGAGTTGAATGGTTGATGATAATCAAATTACCCATTCCCACCATTCCGGTGCCGCTGTAAACAACCTTACCTGAGGCCGCCGCATACACAGGCTGCCCCCGCTTGCCGGTGATATTGATCCCCTTATTCAGCGCAGAATAGGAAAAATAGTGTAATACCTTGCCCTGTGTGGGCCACTGCCATTGAATATCCCTGTTATCGGCGGAAGATCCCAAGGAAACTTGAGGGGCTAACGCCTGTACCGTCACCGATTTTTTAACAACCGGCGGCGGCTTAGCAACGGAAGCCTTCGGCGGCGGCTGAAACGCCACAACATCGCCCGGAATCACCCGCAAACGCTGCCCCACCCTCACACCATAAGGTGGCGGAATACCGTTCCATTTCGCCAGCTCGCGGTAATCGTGTCCATACAACCAACCCACCGAATAGAGCGTCTCACCCGGCTCTACCACATGGTAAACATGACCACCGCAACCCGACAACGCAAACAGCAGCAACAGAACAGCCACTATTCGACACTTTTTTATCCAGTGGTGAAAAGACACAAGCCAGCCTACCGACCAAACAACAGGTAGGCAACCACTAACAGCGCAACCAACCCCCAGCCAATGCGATCAATGTTTTTTCTTATGGCCGACTCCATGCGCTCACCACCCAGCACAATTAACCCCGCCACCAGAAAAAAGCGCGCCCCCCGCCCCACCAGCGAAGCGAGAATGAACGGCAACAGCGGCATCGCAATCACCCCGGCACTAATGGTAAACACCTTGTAAGGAATCGGCGAAAACCCCGCAATCAAAACCGCCCAAATACCGTACTCATCAAACCACTGCTGTGCCAGCAGATAACCATCCCAATAGCGTTGATTGCCCTGCAACCACGCCTCAATCATCTCAAAAGAGAACATACCGATCGCATAACCCAGCACACCACCAGCCACCGAAGCCACCGTGGTAATCAAAGCAAACCACCAAGCCCGCTGGCGACGTGCCAATGCCATCGGTGCCAACATCACATCGGGTGGAATCGGAAAAAAAGAGGACTCGGCAAAACTCAACCCCGCCAATCCCCAACTGGCATGACGATGCTCTGCCCACTTCATCGCCACACTATATAATCTTGAAAACACTTAACTAACCCCGCCAACTAATGGAACAAAACTCACATAATCCAACACTTGCTGCTGAAACCCCTCCTCGGTGCGGGTGATAAGCAGCAGATCCTGCCGCCCCGGCGGCCCCACCGGAATCACCAAGCGGCCACCCACCGCCAGCTGCTCTTTAAGTGACTCGGGCACTTGCTCCGGTGCGGCCGCCACCAAAATACCGTCAAATGGCGCTCGATCCTCCAGCCCCCACTCACCATCACTATGGCTGACCCGCACATTACGAATTGCCAATTTACGCAGATGACGCTGCGCCATTTCAACTAACGGCTGAAGTCGCTCCACACTGTAAACCTGCTCAACCAACTGGGAGAGCACCGCCGCCTGATAACCACAGCCGGTTCCTACCTCCAGTACCCGCTTCAGCTCACCCCCCTGCAACAGCAGCTCGGTCATTCGCGCCACCACATAGGGCTGAGAGATCGTTTGGCCATAACCGATGGGAAGCGCGGTATCTTCGTAAGCACGACTGGCCAGTGCCTCATCAACAAAAATATGGCGCGGCATCTGGCGAATCACCTCCAGTACCCGGTGGTCTTTAACCCCACCCTCTATAATACGTCGAACTAAACGGTCGCGGGTACGTTGCGAAGTCATGCCGATACCCTGGTGGGATTGATTCATTACCACGCCAAACTCCCCACCCGCGAACGCAACTCATCCAACACACCGTGCTGGGTCAAATCCACATGCAGCGGCGTTAATGACACATAACCGTTTTTCACCGCATCAAAATCGGTCCCCGGCCCGGCATCCTGCTCAGGCCCCGCAGGCCCAACCCAGTAGATAGCGCGACCACGAGGATCCTCCGACTTAACCACTGGCTCTGCACGGTGGCGCTGGCCCAAGCGTGTCACCTTAACCCCCGCCAGTTGATCCATAGGCAGGTCTGGCACATTAACATTTAGAATGGTATTGGCGGGCAAATCGGTCAGTTCCAGCTGCTTCAACAACCTCACAACCACCTGACAAGCGGTCGAGAAATGCTGGTAGGGATACTTCCCCACCAGAGAAACCGCAATCGCCGGCAAGCCCAAAAATCGCCCCTCCATCGCCGCCGCAACAGTGCCCGAATAGAGCGTATCATCCCCCATATTGGCACCGGCATTCACACCCGAGAGCACAATATCCGGCTCATAATCGAGCAGCCCGGTCACCGCTAAATGAACACAATCTGTGGGTGTGCCATCAACACAAAAGCAGTTGCTATCCACCTCGGTCACCCGCAACGGTCGATCCAGCGTCAACGAATTACTCGCACCACTCCGATCCCGGTCAGGTGCCACCACACAAACCTCCGCTACTTCAGCCAACGATTGCGCCAGCGCTCTAATTCCCGGGGCAAGGTAACCATCATCATTACTCAATAAGATTTTCACGTAAAAAACATCGACTGTAGTTATCCGGGTTATACAACAACTCAATAGATTACAATGAATCACACACTCAAAGTACCTCTTTATCCCCGCCACTTTATGGATTCACAGGAAATATCGTAAGAATTGGCGCGATTAATTCACTATTTT